>NZ_CP115184.1:3300000-3495359 GCF_029395675.1 Janibacter cremeus | reverse complement strand
GGGTCGAACCCATTCACGTTCATGTTTTGGAAGGGCCGGGTTCATTCCATAAACTGAACTCGAGGAAGCTGAAAGTACGTGGGTGACGTTGGCCTTCCGGGCCTCATCGAGGATGGTGAGAGTTCCCGTCGCATTTGCGTGATGGCTAGCGATAGGGTCTTTTATGCTGCGAGGCACGCTGCCGAGAGCGCCGAGATGGATTATACTATCTACATTTGCTACCGCGCGTGCAGCCGCTTGTGGGTCTTGCACTTTACCAAGATGGAAATCAATGTCGCAGTCTACCAGATTGTCCGCGTAGCCCGTAGACAAGTCATCGATTATCCGGATGTCGTGACCGCGCGTAAGCGCAAGTTTTGCAAGGTTCGAGCCGATAAATCCGGCGCCGCCTGTTATGAGAATGCGCAATGCTACTCCTTCGTTTATAGACGCAAGTCCGACTCGGTCGGCTCGAGAATCGACTTGAGGTCGTGGAGTACGTGGGATCTTGGCCGTCCGAACGCGCGGATTCCTTCGGCACCGAGCGTCTGAAACTCCCGATGGGCCACTGCCAAGACGATTCCGCTATACGCTCCCAGGGTTGGGGCAGCGGTTAATTTGATACCAAACTCATCGATAGCTTGCTCTGGATCAGCGTACGGATCATGGACATCCACTGAAATACCGTAATTTTCGAGGCGCTCGACGATGTCGATTACACGCGTATTTCGCAGGTCCGGCGTGTTCTCCTTAAATGTCAGCCCTAGCACGAGCACCTTCGCGTCCCGCACGTCCACACGCTTGCGGATCATCGCCGCAAGCAGTTGGTCCGCTACGTGTTGCCCCATCGAGTCGTTGAGACGCCGACCGGCGAGAATGACTTCAGGGTTGTAACCGATCGACTGCGCCTTGTGCGTAAGGTAGTACGGATCCACGCCAATGCAGTGGCCACCGACGAGGCCGGGGCGAAAGGGAAGGAAGTTCCACTTCGTCCCAGCCGCTTCGAGGACGTCTAAGGTGTCGATGTTGAGACGGTTGAAGATGAGCGACAACTCGTTTATCAGGGCAATGTTAAGGTCTCGTTGAGTATTCTCGATGACCTTCGCTGCTTCGGCTACCTTGATTGACGACGCTAAGTGGGTGCCTGCGGTCACAACGCTCCCATACAACTCGTCCACGAATTGAGCGGCCTTCGGCGTGGAGCCCGATGTAACCTTTGTGATCGTCTCGAACCGATGTTCCTTGTCGCCGGGATTGATTCGCTCGGGACTGTATCCAACGAAGAACTCGTCGTTATAACGCAATCCGCTAATTTCTTCAAGGAGTGGGACGCAGTCTTCTTCGGTCGCACCGGGGTAGACGGTCGACTCATAGATCACGACGTCGCCCGGACGCAGTACGCCAGCCACAGTTCGGGTGGCCGCGAGGAGCGGAGTGAGGTCTGGCTGCCTGTGTTCGTCTATCGGGGTCGGGGTTGTAACGACGTACGTATTCACGGCTTCGAGCGTAGATGGGTCGGCGCTAAGGACAAGTTGTGTCGCCTCATTCAGTTCATCACTCGATACTTCGAGAGTCCGGTCGACGCCTTGGGAAAGTTCGTGAATACGATTCCCATTAATGTCAAAGCCGACTACTGGGTAATGCTTTGCGAAGGACACTGCAAGCGGTAGGCCCACGTAGCCAAGTCCGATGACACCAAGATAGATATTGGTGGGCAGGGCGGTCATCGTTGTATCTCCTAAGTCTGCCAGGGCGGGGGTAACCGCGCACGGACGATCATCCCGCCCCGACACTTGATTCCTTGAGCTTCCATTTTCGACCATGGCTTATGGTTGCGCCTTGAGGGCAGCAGCGGAGGAGAATCCTTGGGTTGCCATTGCCATTGCCACTGCCATAGAGCCTACGTGGTATCGTTTTGGCTCTTCTCGTCGACTGCGCGGCCACCCCCAGCCCGTCAAGGAGCAAGAGGATGCGACTACGGACGGTCACGACGTCGAGTGAAGGTCTGGGGGCGCCGGGTTGCGCCGGCGTCAGTTAGTTGATCATTCCTGCGCCGACGGTAACGCCCGTCGCCTCGTCAATGAGGATGAACGACCCAGTTGTGCGGTTCTGCTCGTAGGGGTCGACCAGCAACGGCTGCGCCGAGCGCAGCTTCACCCGACCGATCTCGTTGAGCATGAGCTCACCAGCATCGGGGTCGCGGTGGAGCGAGTTGACGTCGAGGCGATACTGCACCTCCTTGATCACCGCGCGCGCCGTCTTCGTCGTGTGCTTGATCGCCAGCTTCTGCTTGGGCCGCATCGGGCTGGGCGACATCCAGCAGACCATGGCGTCGATGTCCTGGATCGGCTCGGGCTGGTTGTTGACCCGCGCGATCATGTCACCGCGGCTCACGTCGACGTCGTCCTTCAGGCGCACGGTCACCGACATCGGGGGGTACGCCTCGTCGAGCGACTCCTCATGCAGGTCAATGCCGTCGATGGTGCTGGTCATCCCGCTGGGCAGCACCACGACCTCGTCACCGGGCTTGAGGACCCCGCCGGCCACCTGACCGGCATACCCGCGGTAGTCGTGGTACTTGTCGGACTTCGGACGGATGACGTACTGCACGGGGAAGCGCACGTCCCGCAGGTCCCGGTCTGAGGCGATGTGGACGTTCTCCAGGTGGTGCAGCAGGCTCGTGCCTTGGTACCACGGCATGTTCTCGCTGCGGTTGACGACGTTGTCGCCCTGCAGGGCCGAGATCGGGATGACGGCCAGGTCCGGGATGTTCAGCTTGCCGGCGAAGGCGGTGAACTCCGTGTAGATCTTGTTGTAGACCTCTTCGGAGTAGTCGACCAGGTCCATCTTGTTCACCGCGAGCACCAGGTGCGGCACCCGCAGCAGCGACAGCAGCACCGCGTGACGACGCGACTGCTCCGTCAACCCATGCCGTGCGTCGACGAGGACCAGACCGAGGTCGGAGGTCGAGGCGCCCGTGACCATGTTGCGGGTGTACTGCACGTGCCCCGGGGTGTCGGCGATGATGAACTTGCGCTTCGGGGTCGCGAAGTAGCGGTAGGCGACATCGATGGTGATGCCCTGCTCCCGCTCCGAGCGCAGCCCGTCGGTCAGCAACGCAAGGTCTGTGTAGTCGAAGCCCTTGTCCTTGCTGGTCTTCTCCACGGACTCCATCTGGTCCTCGAAGATCGCCTTGCTGTCCAGCAGCAGTCGCCCGATCAGGGTCGACTTGCCGTCGTCCACCGACCCGGCCGTCGCGAAGCGCAGCATGTCCATACGGTCGTCAATCATCAGAAATACCCCAGCTTCTTGCGGTCTTCCATCGCGGCCTCGGAGAACTTGTCATCACCACGGGTGGCGCCGCGCTCGGTCACGCGCGAGGCAGCCACCTCCTCGATGACCTTCTCCACGGTGTCTGCCTCCGACTCCAGGCAGCCGGTCAGAGTCAGGTCGCCGACGGTGCGGAAGCGCACGGTGCGCTCGGTGACGGTCTCCCCCTCGCGGCAGGGGTTGTACTCGCTCTCGGTGAAGAGCATCCCGCCCCGCTCGAAGACCTTGCGCTGGTGCGCGTAGTAGATCGAGGGGATGTCGATGTCCTCTCGGGCGATGTAGTGCCAGATGTCCAGCTCGGTCCAGTTGCTCAGCGGGAAGACACGCATGTGCTCGCCCTCGTGCAGCTGACCGTTGTACAGCGACCACAGTTCCGGACGCTGGTTCTTCGGGTCCCACTGGCCGAAGTCGTCACGGTGGGAGAAGACCCGCTCCTTGGCCCGTGCCTTCTCCTCGTCCCGACGGCCGCCGCCGAAGGCGGCGGTGTATCCCTCGGACTCGATGGCGTGCAGCAGCGTGCCGATCTGCAGGCGGTTGCGGGGGGTCTTGCCGTCGTCGACGACGATCCCGTCGGCGATGGCCTGCTCCACGGATGCCTCGTGCAGGCGCACCCCGAGCCGCTCCACCCAGCGGTCGCGCGTGGCGAGCACCTCGGGGAAGTCGTAGCCAGTGGCCACCTGCAGGACGGGGAAGGGCACCCGCGCGGGGTAGAACGCCTTCTCCGCCAGGCGGAGCATGACGATGGAGTCCTTGCCGCCGGAGAACATCAGCACCGGCTTCTCGAACTCGGCCGCGACCTCGCGGAAGATGTGGATGGACTCGGCCTCGAGCTGGTCCAGATGACTCAGCCGGTAGTCGGCATGCGTGGACATCGTCTCTCTCACGGCAGGGGACACGGATCGCGCCAACCATACCCGTCGCGACATGCTCAAGAGCGATGGCCCGCGACATGTCATCTCCCAGCGAGTCACTTGGACATGGTGGGGTGTCGACCTGTCACAATCCATGGCGTGACCGGACCAGCCCGCGCCCAGCAGTACTGTCCCCCCTTCGACCAGCTCGACGCCCTCGAGCGGCTCAGGGTCGGCGCCTCCGCCCCGCAGGGGCCCACGCTCACCATCGACGAGGACGTGCGCCGAGCGGCGCAGCGCGACGGGCTGGAGGTCGTCGACCCCGAGGGTGTCCCGATCGCGCGGTTCCCTGCCGAGCAGATCGGGAGTGACGGGCCGACCGGGACGCCGGAGTGGCTGGGCAATGGCTCCCCCCGACCATACGAGCGTCTCTACCTCTCCCCCGCCCAGGTGCGCGCGACTGTCGACAAGGAGACGCTGACGATCGTCGTCGACCGCCGGCTGAACCGGAACGACATCACCGAGATCCGCAACGTCAGCACCGGCCGGCCCGTCCTGCTGCTCGTCCTGTGCGGCCCGACGATGTCGCCCTACACCCGCGGGGTCAATCTCCTGCGGCGCAGCCTCGAGGTCGCCAAGGGCCTGACGGGGGCTCGTGTCATCGCCGTCCCGCTCGACCCGAGGATCGCGGCCACGGACCCCGAGCTGCAGGACGAGGTGGTCTCCGCTTACGCCCCCGGCCCCGTCGCCTGGCTCGGCACCCACACCACCCGGCTGCCCGGCACGCACACGGTGGACCGTACCGGCGAATCGGGTGGTCTCGTCGTCTTCTTCACCGGGCTGTCCGGCTCGGGCAAGTCGACCGTCGCTCGGGCGGTGCGCGAGTCGATCCTCGAGGAGGACGGCCGGCCAGTCTCGATCCTCGACGGGGACGTCGTGCGTCGGCACCTGTCGGCCGGGCTGACCTTCTCCCCCGAGGACCGCGAGACCAACATCCGCCGCATCGGCTGGGTCGCCGCCGAGATCGCCTACCACGGCGGCGCGGCAATCTGCTCCCCCATCGCCCCCTACGACTCCACCCGCAAGGCCGTGCGGGCGATGGCCACCGACCGCGGCGGCGACTTCGTCCTCATCCACGTCAGCACCCCGGTCGAGGAGTGCGCCCGGCGTGACCGCAAGGGCCTGTACGCCAAGGCCCAGGCCGGCGAGCTCAAGGACTTCACCGGCGTGAGCGCCCCCTACGAGGCGCCCACCGACGCCGACCTCGACCTCGACACCTCGTCGATCAGCATCGACGAGGCCCGCGACCAGGTGCTCGACCTGCTGCGTGAGCGCGGCCACCTCGCCGACCCGACCCAGCCCGAGTGGACCATCTGATGGGGGACATCGCCTCCCTGCTGTTCGTCGCCTTCACCGTCGGCATCGTCATCGGCCTGACCGGCATGGGCGGTGGCGCCCTGATGACCCCGGCGCTAATTTTCCTGGGTATCCCGCCGACCACGGCCGTGGCCAACGACCTCGTCGCTGCTGCCGTCAACAAGTCCGTCGGTGCCGCGGCCCACCTCAAGCACGGCTCGCCGGACGTGAAACTCGCCGGACTGCTCATCCTGGGGTCTGTCCCGACCGCGGCGGCCGGCGGGTGGCTCATCAATCAGGTCGGCTCGCCCGAGGAGCAGCAGTCCTTCGTGAAGATGGCCATCGGTGTCGCGCTGCTCCTGGCGGCGGGGACCTATGTCCTGCGGACACTGCTCAACATGCGCCACAACATCCAGATCGCCAGCGAGGGAGGCACCCCCTACACCGACGACAACCCCACGCTTCGCGTCGTCCCCACGATTATCGTCGGCGCCCTGGGCGGCCTCCTCGTCGGCCTGACCAGTGTCGGGTCCGGCTCCCTGATCATGGTCGCCCTGCTCATGCTCTACCCCAGACTGGCTCCCAACCGGCTGGTTGGCACCGATCTCGTGCAGGCCATCCCCCTCGTCATCGCCGCAGCCATCGGTCACGTCATCTACGAGGGTGTCGACTGGTCCATCCTGCTCCCCCTGATCATCGGCGGCGCCCCCGGCACCTACCTCGGCGCCCGACTGGCCTCCTGGGTCCAGCAGAACGTCGTGCGGCGCGGTATCGCGATCGTGCTGTCGCTGACCGGCCTGGGCATGCTCGGCCTGCCCCCGGTGTGGGTCGGGATCGCGGGAGCGACACTGCTCGTCCTCGGGCCCATCGCGTGGGGGGCGGTGCGCAGGGCGCACGGACTTCCCCCCTTCCCCAGCACCCGCGAAGAAGGCCTGCAGGCCGCCGCCGAACGCTTGAGACAACGACAAGGAAGCAACCATGACTAACGACCACACTCTCGCCGCCGAGCTGGCCACGGCTGCCGGCGAGCTGCTCCTGCGCACCCGCGAGGAGCACGCCGGCATCGACCCGAAGGAGCTGAAGGACCTCGGCGACCGGGTCTCCCACGACTTCCTCATGGCCGAGCTGGCCACGGCCCGCCCCGACGACGCCGTGCTGTCCGAGGAGGGCGCCGACGACCACGCCCGCCTGTCCGCGCAGCGAGTGTGGATCGTCGACCCGCTCGACGGCACGCGCGAGTTCAGCGAGGCCGAGCGGGACGACTGGGCGGTGCACGTGGCCCTGTGGCAGGGCGGCGAGCTCGTCGCCGGGGCCGTGGGCCGCCCGGCCCGTGGCGTGACCTACTCGAGCGCCGAGAGCGAGCCGGCGAAGGGAGCGGCGGGCAACCCCCTTCGCCTCGCCGTCAGCCGCAGCCGGCCGCCGGAGTTCGTCACCCGACTGGCCGACCACCTCGGTGCCGACCTCGTCGAGATGGGCTCGGCCGGAGTGAAGGCCATGTCCGTCCTCGACGGCATCGCCGATGCGTACGTGCACGCCGGGGGCCAGTACGAGTGGGACTCCGCGGCGCCCGTCGCCGTGGCCCGCGCCCACGGTCTCCACACGAGCCGCATCGACGGCTCGGAGCTGCTCTACAACAACGAGAACCCCTACCTGCCCGACCTCGTGGTCTGCCGACCGGAGGTCGCCGACGCCGTCCTGGAGGGGATCCGCGCGGTCGAGGACTGAGCGCGGCGCGGGCGGCGTCCTTCGCCCGGTGTCGTCACACAGAGCGACCCCGCCACCAGGGCGGGGCCGCTCTGCCTCGGGGGCTCGGCCTCAGCTGTCGATCCGCTGCTGCTCGCTGCTGGAGGCAGACACCTCCATGGGCTCGGCCCCCTTGCTCTCGACGGAGATCTGACGGGGCATCGCACGCGAATTCAGCGGCAGGGTCACCGTCAGCACCCCGTTGTCGTAGCTCGCCTTGACCTGGTCGGGGTCGATGTCGTCCCCGAAGGTGATCTGGCGGCGGTAGCTGCCCGAGAACCGCTCACTGGTCAGCCACTGCACGCGCTCCTCCGGCGGCGCCGTGCGGTGGGCGGTCAGTGTCAGCACACCACGGCCCATGTTGACGTCGATGCTGCCCGGGTCCATGCCCGGCAGGTCCGCGTGGACCACGTACTGGTCCTCCATGCGGTAGACGTCGACCGGCATGAACTGCGGCGATCGCGGTGTCGAGCGCCCACCCAGCAACCCCTGGGCCAAGGCATCCAGCTCGTTGAATCCATCAGTGCGCATCATCAAAGGTCACCTCCAACAATGTGGGCCACCCACCGCCCCCGCGGGGGTGGCGCTTCCCTGTACCGACAGCAAAAATTTAGCACTCTCGCCTTGAGAGTGCCAAGTGGTTTGTGAGGGGTTTTTGAGGTGGTTTTGGGGGGTGCTGGGCGACACGCCCCGGCCCCAAGACGACCCCCCTCCGCCCTGAATCGAAGGGGGGCCTCCTTGGGGCCGGGGTGTGGTTGCGTGGGTGGTTTCGAGGCTCGCTCGCTGCGCGAAGGTTTCGAGGCTCGCCCGCCAGGGCGGACTCACACCTCAACCACCGCTCGCGCCTCAACCACCGTGTGGGTCAGTTGGCGTGGGCGGCCACGGCGGCGGCGACGGCCTCGGCGACGCCCTCCTGGAAGACCGGCGGGATGATCAGGTCAGCCGTGGGCTCCTCGACGAGGTCGGCGATGGCGCGCGCGGCGGCGAGCTTCATCTCCTCGCTGATCTGCACCCCACCGGCGTCGAGGGCCCCGCGGAAGATGCCGGGGAAGGCGAGCACGTTGTTGATCTGGTTCGGGAAGTCACTGCGACCCGTGGCCACGATCGAGGCGTACTTGTGCGCGATGTCCGGGTGGACCTCCGGCGTGGGGTTGGCCAGCGCGAAGATCATCGGCCCCTCGGCCATCGACGCGATCTGCTCCTCGGGGACGGTGCCCCCGGAGACGCCGATGTAGACGTCGGCGCCCTTGAGCGCGTCGGCCATCGTGCCGGTCTTGCCGGAGATGTTCGTCGTCGCGGCGAGCATCTCCTTGTGGGTGACCAGGTCGTGGCGGTGCTTGCCGATGATCCCGCGGGAGTCGCACACGACGATGTCGGTGACGCCGGCCAGCTGCAGCAGCTGGGTCACCGCGACACCCGCCGCGCCGGCACCACCGACGACCACCTTCAGCGAGCCGATGGTGCGCTCGACGACGCGGCAGGCGTTGATCAGGCCGGCGAGCACGACGATCGCGGTGCCGTGCTGGTCGTCGTGGAAGACGGGGATGTCCAGCCGCTCGCGCAGCCGTCGCTCGAGGTCGAAGCAGCGCGGCGCGGAGATGTCCTCGAGGTTGATGCCACCGAAGCTGGGCGCCATGCGGGCGATGGTGTTGACGAGCTCCTCGACCGATCCGGACTCCAGACACACCGGGATGGCGTCGACGCCGGCGAAGTGCTTGAAGAGGACGGCCTTGCCCTCCATCACCGGCATCGCCGCGAGCGGACCGATGTCGCCCAGGCCCAGCACCGCGGTGCCGTCGGTGATGACCGCGACGGTGTTGTTGCGGGCGGTGAAGCGGCGCGAGAGGGAGGGGTCCTCCTCGATCGCCAGGCAGACATCGGCCACACCGGGCGTGTAGAGGAGGGAGAGGTCCTCCTGCCCCTCCAGCGGCTTCGTCGCCCGTACCTCGACCTTGCCGCCCTCGTGGGCGACGAACTGCGGGGCAGTGAGGTCGTAGGTGGTGGTGGGCTCGGACGCAGACACGGCAGACAAACCTCGGAGAAATCGAAAGAATCAAGAAACGCCCCGGGGCGACCGGGTGTGGTCACGAGTGGGCGGCTGGTGAGCCGCTCGCAATCATCCCACACGTGCACGGACCGTTCGGCGCATGATGCCCGCCGTGTCCCGCCACAAGTGGTGCGGACGGGCCCGGGCGCAATACTCTGCGACCACGTCGAGCGCTCCCTCCCGGCACGCTCCGTGTCTCCTGTCCAGGTCTCACATCCAGGGAGCGCGCCTTGCGCCTGTCCACCGCCCTCGCGAGTCTCGTCACCACGTCCCTGATCGGGACGCTGCTGGCGACGGCGCCGACCGGATCCGCGAGCGCCGCCACACCCGCCGGGCCCGGCGCGGCCGCCGCCTCCGACGCCCGGGTGCGGGTCTCCGGTGACCTGCTCAGCACCGCGGTCGAGCGCCGTGGCGACCGGCAGTGGCACGCCGTGCAGGTGGCCGACCGCGTGCTCCCGGTCTCCGGCGAGGCCCTGGAGACGATCACCCCCGGCAGCCGGGTCAGCCTCGACGTCGCCGTGCCGCAGCTCGTCGCCGACGCCGCCGAGGACGGGCGCACCCTGCGCATCCCCGCCCCGGTGGGCACCCCCAGCACCCACCGGCTCGACCCCGGTGACGTCGACGCGGCCTCGGACACCACCCCTTCGCCCCTCGGCTCCGACCTGGGCCGGGCCACGGCCGACGCGGCACTGGCCCCCGACGCCCCGGAGCTCGAGGTGACCGAGGTCGTCGCGGCAGTGGCGCCGGCAGCCGCCACCTACACCCCGGCGACGCGCAGGATCACCTACGTCGCCGTCACGCCGAGGGGCCTGACACGCGAGCCGGTGTCGACCGCGACGGCGACCGGCCAGGTGGCCTCGGTCGACTCGTTCTGGCGGGACAACTCCCGATCCACGCTGCAGGTGGGGGCCCCGACGGTGCGGGCCCAGTACACCTCCGTGCACAGCTGCTCGAGCGCCGGTCCCTTCGACTACTGGGCGGAGGCGGCCGAGCGACTCGGGTGGACCTGGGCGGACAACGCGAGCCTCGTGGTCAACCTCCCCCGCTCCGCGGCCCGCGCCGGGTGCGGGTACGGGTACGGCACGATCGGGTCGGGGCCGAACGACGGGGGCATGCTCTCCGTCGCCGACACCGACTGGCCGGTGCTCGCCCACGAGCTCGGGCACAACATGTCCCTCGGCCATGCCAACTGGCTCGTGTGCCCCGGGCGCACCGATGCCCGGCTCGTCGACGACTGGTGGCCCTCGGACTGCACCGAGTACGAGTACGAGGACGGCTTCGACGTCATGAGCTACTCGGGGCCGAGCGAGGCGGCGATGCTCTCCACGCCGCAGGCGCTGCGGGTCGGCACCCTGGAGGCCGCCGCGGCCGTCACCGTCGGCCCGGGGACCACCTCCGTCACCCTCGCGCCCCTGTCGGGCCGCACCGGCGTCCGCGCCGCCAGGGTCACGAACTCGGTCACCGGGACGACCTACTACGTCGAGTACCGCACCGCGTCCGGGCGCGATGCCCACACCCCCACCGCGGCGGTGCCGGGCGTCCGCGTCCTGCGCTACAACGGCCTGTCCGGCGCGAGCGTGCTGCTCGACCCGACACCCGGCACCGCGCCCGACGCCGACGGGGTCCTCGCCGCCGGCCGGACCTTCTCCAGCCACGACGGCCGCATCAAGGTCACCACGGTCTCGACGAGCAGCAGCGACGCGGTCGTGAGGATCTCGAACAACGCGACGCTGCGCCTCTTCACCAACACGGCCGTCCCGCGGATCACCGGCACGAAGGGGGTCGGCAAGAAGCTCACCACGTCGAACGGCGCGTGGTCCCCGACCCCGACGTCGTACACCTACCGGTGGAAGCGCAACGGCGTCGCGATCACGGGAGCCACCGCGCGCACGTACACCCCGAGGACCGCGGACGCGGGCCGCTACCTCACGGTTACGGTCAGGGCCCGACGCGCGGGCTACAAGAACAAGCCCGCCACCTCCTACCGCGTCGGCATCCCGATGCACTCCACGACCCGCCCGTACATCTCCGGCACACCCGCCGCGGGGCGGACCCTGACCGCCAGGGTCGGGGCGTGGACGCCGCGACCCTCGAGCTACCGCTACCGGTGGTACCGCAACGGGACCCGGATCACGGGAGCGACCGCGAAGACGTACACGGTCAGGCGGATCGACCGGGGGAAGCGGATCAAGGCCCGGGCCACGGCCCGCCGCACCGGCTACGTCAGCGGCTCGGCGATCACCTACAGCAGGCTCATCCGCTAGCCGACACCTACGATGCGGGCATGATCCGTCCGGGCCTGGCACGCGTCGTCGGAGCCTCCATGGAGCCGACCCTGCACGAGGGCGACCTGCTGCTCGTGCTCTGGGGCGCCCGGGCGCGGGTCGGCTCGCTGGCGATCGTGCGGCTCCCCCGCGACGCGCACGGCATGCCGCGACCGGTGTCGGTCAAGCGCGTCACCGGCACCGACCCGGCGGACCCGGACCGGTGGTGGATCGAGGGGGACAACCCCGGCGTCGGCGTGGACTCGTGGCTCGTGGGCTCCCTCCCCCGCTCGGCGGTCCTCGCCCGGGTTGTACTGCGAATACCTTGCAGGAGAGCCTCCTTCACGTGACGTCGTCGGGGCTAACGAGTAGGTTGAAGACGGCGCCGCTCGCATGACGGGCGGCAGCAACCGACCACGAGAGGAAGGCACCACATGCGTCTTCGCGACATCTTCCAGATCACCGAGGTCAGCGCCCACTGCGACCTCCCCTGCGGTGTGTACGACCCCGCGCAGGCTCGCATCGAGGCCGAGTCGGTCAAGATGATCATCCAGAAGGCCAACGAGAGCGACGACCCGGACTTCCGCGCCCGCGCGATCGTCATCAAGGAGGAGCGCTCCGAGCTGGTCAAGCACCACCTGTGGGTGCTGTGGACGGACTACTTCAAGCCGCCGCACTTCGATAAGTACCCGCAGCTGCACGTGCTGGTCAACGAGGCCACCAAGCTCGCCGGCGCCTCCGGCACCAAGGGCACCTTCGACGAGGGCAAGGCCGACGAGCTCCTCGCCAAGATCGCCGAGATCGACAAGATCTTCTGGGAGACCAAGCAGGGCTGAGCCTGCTCGTCCCGATCGTCGGGGGTCCACTGCACACGGTGCGGTGGGCCCCCTTCGTCATGCCGGCACCGCTGGCTGAGGTGCGAGGAGCTCTGCGACGAGCCACGAAGCCACGTCGACCACCGCTGGTTGAGGCGAGAGTCCGCGCAGCGGGCGAACCTCGAAACCAGCCCGACCTACACCACCAACGCACCCTCGGCGACGAAGACCTGCTCAAGGGCCGCGACGACGTCCGGGTCGTACTCGTAGCCCAGACCCAGGTGCAGCCGCTCCAGGGCCACCTGCCGGGCCCGCGGCGAGCGCGCCCCCTCGGTGATGTCGTCCCAGGCATTGGCGACGCGCACGATGCGCGACTCGAGCGGGATGCGCTCGCCGAACTCTCGCCACTGGCGGAAGGGCGTGCGCACTTGGTCCAGCAGTGGCAGCAGCTCCTCGAACATCGGCGCGCTCCCGACGATCCGCACCGTGGTGCAGGCGATCTGCTCCTGGGTCTGGGAGGAGGCGTTGAGGGTCCTGCCCCCCGGCAGGGGTTCCGGCAGGCCGAGGTGCCCGAGGTCGTGCAGCAGGGCCGTGCGCTCGATGCGTTGGGAGGTCTCCGGGTCCACACTCATCTCGTTCGCGATCCGCACCGCGATGTCGGCGACCCGGCGCCCGTGCCCGGTGCGGGAGAAGCCGCTGACCTCCGGCAGGCGGGACATCGCGGCGATCGACTCCTCGAGGTCGCGGCGGCTGTCCTGCACCCACTGGACCGCGAGGTACATCATCAGCACCGGCAGGAGGAGCAGCGGGATGGCCACCCAGTCAAGGACCGGGTGCGCCACGGCGATGAGGGGGCCGGCGGAGGCCGTGGCCGCGGCGATCCCGGCGAGCGGACGGATCTCGTCGGTCATCATCCCCAGGAGCGTGCCGCCCTCGTCGAGCCAGAGGACGGCCTTCTCCAGGACGCCCTCGAAGAGGCCGCCCACGGCCGCCACCGCGAGGAGGGCGAAGACCGCGAGCGAGCGCCGCGTGCCGTCCGCGAAGGCCCACTCGACCACCGTGGTGTCGCCGATGCTGACGTCCCGCGCCAGCACCGCGGTCAGGGCCATGCCGAGGAATCGGGCAGCGAGAGACCCCTCGACCAACTGCCTCCCTCGCAACCGGCGAGCCACGCCGCCGATGAGCATGCCCAACCAGACGATGACCAGGACGGAGGCAGCGCCGGGTGCCCGCCCGTCGAAGTTCAGCGGGGCGAGGATCAGCCCGAGGGCCGCCGCCGTCGTCAGGGGCGTCAGCACCCGCTGGGCCAGACTGACCGGCAGCTGCATGCCGACGATGATCGCGATGAACGCGACGACGACGAAGGGGGTGAGGGCCGACCCGTCCAGCTCTCCGCGAAGGGTGGCGAACGACCCGAGGATGACCGCGACGGCGAAGAGGAGGATCCCGGGCCTGGTGTGATTGTGGTTCATCGGACCACCGCCGGGAGCTGTCCCCGCCCGTGGGCTCGCCGGAGCGCGTTGACGCACACCTCATCCAGGGCCGTGCCGACCCGGGCCTCGCAGAGCCGGACTGCTTCCTCGGCGGTGCACCCGTCCGTGACCGCGTCGCTCCAGGCATCGGCGACCGCGAGAACACGGGCGCCCAGGGGGATCTGCTCCCCGACCAGGCCTTCCGGCCAGCCCTGTCCGTCGACGCGCTCGTCGTGCCCGGCGATGTACTCCACCGGTCCGGCGAGGAAGCCGATCTGTCCGAGTACCTTCGACGACGCCACCGCGTGGTCGCGCCGGACGATCGCCGCCGGCCTGCCCTCGAGCGCGAGCAGGCCCACGTCCCGCAGCCGAGCGGACATGACGACCTTGTCGACGAATGACGGCCGCAGCCCCACGGCCGCAGCGATCGCGCTCGCGGCGCCGGCTGCCAGACGGCTTGAATCGGCTGCTCCCGGGTGCCGCACATCAAGAGCGGTGACGAAGGGGGCGAGCACCTCGTGCCGAATGGCCCACTCGTCCGCGAGCTGTCGCAGGCTCCACTGGATGACGACGATGGTGGGCAGGAAGAACAGCGCGGAGATCCATCCCAGCCGTGCCGGTGACCACAGCACCACCAGAAGGTAGGCAGCGACAAAAGACAGGGCATAAGAACTGAGGACACGTGGCAGAGCGTCCCGAAGGATGAAGGCAAGCGAACCACCCGTGTCCCGCTGGAGCACTCCGGCCAAGAGCGTCGTGTTGACCAGGGCGGCAGCCGCGCTGGCCGCGACCATTGCGACAACGAGCGTGAACAGGTCCACATTCTCCAAGCCGGGCCGCAGAGCGATCCCACCGGCCCCGTGGTACGCCAGCGAACCAACCAGTACGAGAAGCACCCGCTGGGCCGAGTTGAAGATCCGTTTGATGGCCGATGTGCGTTCGGTCATCGCGGG
This sequence comes from Janibacter cremeus, assembly GCF_029395675.1. Lineage (NCBI taxonomy): Bacteria > Bacillati > Actinomycetota > Actinomycetes > Micrococcales > Intrasporangiaceae > Janibacter > Janibacter cremeus. The sequence goes on along the minus strand of NZ_CP115184.1, from coordinate 3,480,549 downwards.
GATGAGCGACACGACGCTGGCCCCGACGCCACCGATGAGGGGGATGGCTGCGATCTGCACTATGGCCGAGACCGAGAACTGCATCGGACCGATGGCTTGGGGTCGCCCGAGCGAGGCGATGAAGGCCACGACAAGGAACGCGATTACCCAAGAGGTTGGCTGGGGAGCGCCATGGAGCCATACGGCGCAGAGAAGCGCCATCACTGCCGCAATAGCGACAGTGACGACGTAGATCACGGTCGACCGAGGTGCCGCCTCAGCCGACCGGTCGGGTCGCGTCAGCGGGGCCAGACGCGACCGTGCGGCGCGGGTCAGGCCCAGTCGACGTTGTCCGTGCCAGCGGCCCAGTCCACATTGCGAGTGGCCTTGGCCCAGTCGACGTTGAGGGAGGACTTGGCCCAGTCAACGTTGAGGGTTGAGGAAGCCCAGTCAACGTTGAGCGTCGAGGTGGCCCAGTCAACGTTGAGCGAGGACTTCGCCCAGTCGACGTTCCCCTGAGTGCTGGCACCACCAATGAGGCCGCCGAGCGAGAGGGCAAGGGCGGAAGCGGCGAGCATCATCTTTGTCTTCATAGTGCACATGATGCCAGTAAAATGGTATGGCGGGAAGGAATGTGGTGATCATTTCTTGCCGTGTCAGAATTATTCCCCTGACCACCGGGCCGCCGATCGGCGGTTACACCGACCCCGAAGGGAGTCACCATGAGCAAGCGCGCTCGCAAGCGTCGTGACCGCAAGAAGAAGAACGCGAACCACGGCAAGAAGCCCAACGCCTGAGTCCACGACTCAGCCGACGAAGGGGGCCGCGCCCGGTTGACACCGGGCCGGCCCCCTTCGTCATGTCCCAGCCCCGGCGGCTGAGGGACTTCCCACCCGGTGGCTGAGGTGCGAGGAGCCCTGCGACGAGCCTCGAAGCCACGGACCTGTGGACAATCCCCCTTCGCCATGAGCCCGACCTGATGTGCTTGGAGCCATGGCGCACACCTACATCCTGCGCTGCGGCGACGGCAGCTACTACGTCGGCAGCACGCGCAACCTGCAGCACCGGATGCAGCAGCACGCCGTCGGACGAGGCGCCGTGTACACGAGCACCCGGATGCCGGTCGAGCTCGTGTGGGCCCATGAGACCGAGCGCGTCACCGAGGCGTACGCGTTGGAGAAGCGCATCCAGGGCTGGTCACGCGCCAAGCGCGAAGCGTTGATCCGGGGAGACTTCGCGGCGCTGCCGGGTTTGGCGAGGCGGCGTGGTGGTCGGGCGCCGGACTGAGCGTGATTTCGAGGCTCCGGCCGCGGGCGGCCTCCGCACCTCAATCACCGGGTGGAGGCACGAAGAGCGTGATTTCGAGGCTCCGGCCGCAGGCGGCCTCCGCACCTCAATCACCGGGTGATGAGGGCTCCTTGGAATGAGGAGGCGGGCGATGACGTTGGACCTCGCGAGAGAACTGCGAGGGACAGGAGCCGGACTTGCTCGTGCTGCACGCCGGAGAGCGCACCGCCACCCCACTAGGGTGGAGTGCAATGAGCGACCCCACGACCGACGATCTGGAGGCACAGGCCCAGGCCGATGCCGCAGTTGACGTCGAGACCGAGACCACCGAGCAGCGCCGTGCGCGCTTCGAGCGCGAGGCGATGCCGCTGCTCGACCAGCTCTACTCCGCGGCGCTGCGCACCACGCGCAACCCGACCGACGCCGACGACCTGGTCCAGGAGACCTACGCGAAGGCCTTCGCCGCCTTCCACCAGTACCGCCCGGGGACCAACCTCAAGGCGTGGATGTACCGGATCCTGACCAACACCTACATCAACACCTACCGCAAGAAGCAGCGCGAGCCGAAGCAGTCGGACAGTCCCGAGGTCGAGGACTACCAGCTGCACAAGGCCGAGCAGCACACGTCCAAGGGCCTGCGTTCCGCCGAGGTCGAGGCCTTGGACCGGATGCCCGACAGCCAGGTCAAGCAGGCCCTGCAGGACCTGCCCGACGACTTCCGGATGGCCGTCTACCTGGCCGACGTCGAGGGATTCGCCTACAAGGAGATCGCCGAGATCATGGGCACCCCCATCGGCACGGTCATGTCGCGCCTGCACCGGGGACGCCGCCAGCTGCGCGAGATGCTCACCGACTACGCCGCCGACCGCGGGGTCGCCGCTGCGAAGGAGAACCAGTCATGAGCCATGACGAGCACGTGGACTGCTCGCAGGCGCTCTACCGGATGAGTGAGTACCTCGACGGCGAGATGACCACCGAGGACGCCCGCGAGATCGCCCGGCACCTCACCGAGTGCGCCCCCTGCCTCGAGGAGCACGAGCGCGAGCAGATCATCAAGCAGCTGATCCGCCGATCCTGCGCCCGGGAGACCGCTCCCCCACAGCTGCGCACCATGATCATGCAGCGCATCACGTCCATCTGCGACGACGGGTCCTGGGCCGAGGTCACCCAGGTGCGGCGCGTCAGCGAGGGCTGAGGCTGGTTTCGAGGCTCGTCGCAGAGCTCCTCGCACCTCAACCTCCGTTGGATACGCACCTCGACCACCCTCTGATGCCGGCCCGGTTAGGGTGACTGCATGCGCGTCCTCGTCACCGGCGGAGCCGGGTACATCGGCTCACACACAGTCGTCCGACTCGTCGAGGACGGCCACGAGCCGGTGATCCTCGACAGCTTCGTCAACTCGCGGCCGAGCGTCGTTCCCCGGCTCGAGGAGCTGACCGGACGCACGATCGAGACCCACTCGTTCGACCTGCGCGACGTCGACAAGACGAACGCACTCCTCGCCGAGGGACGGTTCGACGCGGTCATCCACTTCGCCGGCCTGAAAGCGGTCGGTGAGTCGAGCCAGATCCCGCTGGAGTACTACGACAACAACGTCGGCTCCACGCTCGTCCTGGCCCGGGCGATGGACCGAGCCGGCATCCCCGTGCTCGTCTTCTCCTCGTCGGCGACGGTCTACGGCGAGCTCGCGCCGGTCCCCTACGTCGAGACCCACGAGCCGCTGGCCTCCAACAACCCTTACGGCCGCACCAAGTTTGTCCAGGAGATGCTGCTCCGCGACGTCGCCGCAGCTGGCGGCCCCCGTGTGGCCCTGCTGCGCTACTTCAACCCTGTCGGCGCGCACCCCTCCGGCCGCATCGGCGAGGACCCGCACGGTGTGCCGAACAACCTGATGCCCTTCATCGCCCAAGTCGCCGTGGGCCGCCGTGAGCAGTTGCAGGTCTTCGGTGACGACTACCCCACCCCCGACGGCACGCCCCAGCGCGACTACCTGCATGTGGTCGACCTCGCGGAGGGGCACGTCGCCGCGCTGGAGTACCTGCGCGACCACCCCGAGGTCGCCGAGCGGGCGTGGAACCTCGGTGGCGGCCACGGCACGTCGGTGCTCGAGATGATTGCAGCCTTCGAGTCGGCAAGCGGGCAGGCCATCCCCTACCAGGTGGCGCCGCGCAGAGGAGGCGACCTGGCCGCATTCTGGGCCGACGCCTCCCGTGCCGAGACCGAGCTGGGCTGGCGCGCCGAGCACACCATCGAGCAGATGTGCGCCGACACCTGGCGCTGGCAGTCAGCCAACCCGCAGGGCTACACCGACTAACAAGTACCCGCCAGGCCCGCACCGACCAAGGCTCGGGCGGCGGTCAGCTGGCTCCGAAGCCGCTGACGAACGCGTCCGCGACCAGGTCGCCTGCCTCAGCGGAATCGATCAGGCCGGCTCCGGCCGCGCGGACTGCGGCCATCAGCGTCCCGGCGAGCACCAGCCCGAGCCATGCGGTGTTCGCACTGGTGGGGAGGTCGCCGGTCTCGACCCCGCGCGCCAGCACGCCCCACAGGGGCGCCAGTGCCTCGTTCCGGGCGGCGAGGAAGTCCTCATCGGTGTCGGCGCCCTCGCTGAGCAGGATCCTGAACCGCACGCCGAGCGGGACGAGCACGGCGGCTGCCCGGCGGATGCCCTCGCGAGTGTCGCACTCCAGCAGGTCCGCGTCGGCGAGTGCGGTGGCTGCCCGGGAGAGCGCCTCCGCCCGGATCGCGGCGCGGAGCGCCTCACGGTTCTCGAAGTGTCGGTAGAGCGTCGCCCGCCCCAGGCCGGCGCGGGTGGCCACCTCGGCCAGGGACGAGTGCGGAGCCACCGCCAGCACGTCGGCGGCCGCGTCGAGCAAGGCGGCGCGGTTGCGCACTGCGTCGGCGCGGGCGTGCTCCTCACCTTGGACGGCCATGCCGGGAAGCGTACCCACGTGCGTTCTCCGCGGGGGATGTATGCTGATGAAACGAGACAGACTTGTCTCATTTGACCCCGGATGAGGGGTCAGGCCACTCCGTACCGAACCGCCGGGAGCCGTGATGCTGCGAGCACTAGCCACCTTCTCCGTCCGCCACCGATGGCTGGTCATCGTGACCTGGCTGCTGCTGGTCGGCGGCCTCCTGTTCGCCGGCCAGTCCTACGGCGGCTCGTTCAGCAACGACATGTCGATCGAGGACACCGACTCCCAGGCCGCCTACGACGCCCTGGAGGAGCAGTTCCCCGAGATGTCCGGTGACGGGATGCAGGTCGTCATCCACGCCGAGGACGGCGTCAGCGGCCCACAGATCCGCAAGGCCGTCAACGCGGCCGTTGCGGACGTGGCCGAGCTCAACGGCATCTCCTCGGCGTCGTCGCCGTACGGACCCGGACCGGAAATGGTCTCCGAGGACGGCGCGACTGCCGTCTCCACGGTCCGGTTCACCGACCGCGCGGCCGACATCGAGGAGGACCACATCGAGGCCGCGCAGGACGCGTTCGCCCCGGTCGAGGACCTCGGCGTGCAGGTCGAGTACGGCGGAGCCGCGCTCGACGCGGAGAACCACCCCTCGGGCAGCGAGGCCATCGGCCTCGCCGCAGCCGTCCTGGTCCTGCTGGTGGCCTTCGGCTCGGTGTTCGCGATGCTGGTGCCTCTGATCACCGCCGTCCTGGCGCTCGGCATGGGCATGGGCGCGATCTTCCTGCTGGCCGAGTACGTCGCCGTCGGCACCGCCGGCCCAGTGGTCGCGGCGATGATCGGACTCGGGGTCGGCATCGACTACGCCCTGCTGGTGGTCACCCGGCACCGCGAGGGCCTGGCCACCGGCCACCCAGCCAAGGAGTCCATCCCGATCGCGCTGTCCACCGCCGGTCGCTCCGTGCTCGTCGCCGGCACCACCGTGATCATCGCGATCCTGTCGCTGTACGCCATCGGCATCCCCTTCGTCGCCACCCTCGGCCTGGCCAGCGCCATCACCGTCGCCACGACCCTGCTGGCGGCCGTCACCCTGCTGCCCGCCCTGCTCGGCGTCTTCGGGGACAACCTCGACCGGTTCCGGGTGCGACGGACCCGCCTGGACCACGGCGACGGACACGTCTCCGGCTGGCACCGGTGGACCCACCACGTGCAGCGTCGCCCGTGGCCCCACCTGGTCGCCGCCCTCGCGCTGCTCGCCGTGATGGCCGCGCCGGTGCTCGACCTGCGGCTGGGCACGGCCGACGCCGGCTCCGCCCCCGAGGACAGCACCGAACGCGCCGCCTACGAGCTCGTCGACGACTCCTTCGGTGCCGGCTGGACCGGACCGCTCATGGTCACCGCCGAGTACGACGACAGCGGCCCCAAGCAGACCAAGAAGGCAGCCACCGACCTGGCCGCCGAGATCGCCGCAGTCGACGGGGTCGCGCAGGTCGCCCCACCGGTGGTGAACGAGGCCGGCGACACCGCCGTGCTCACCGTGGTGCCGACAACCTCCCCCGACGCGGCGGCCACCGAGGCCCTGGTCCATCACCTGCGCGACGACGTGCTGGCCGACCAGGCCGAGGGCGCCTCAGTCCACGTCGGTGGTGCCACCGCCACGAACATCGACCTCGCCGACAAGCTCGAGGAACGGATGCTCTGGTTCATGGGCTTCGTGGTCGGCCTGAGCTTCCTGCTTCTCCTGGTGGAGTTCCGCTCGATCTTCGTGCCGATCAAGGCAGCCATCATGAACCTGCTCTCGGTCGGGGCCGCCTACGGCGCCGTGGTCGCGGTGTTCCAGTGGGGCTGGCTCGCCGACCTCTTCGGCACCGAGCCAGGACCGATCGAGTCGTTCGCACCGATGATGCTCTTCGCGGTCCTGTTCGGCCTCTCGATGGACTACGAGGTCTTCCTGCTCAGCCGCGTCCGCGAGGAGTACCTCCGCACCGGCAGAGCCGGTGAGGCGGTCGCCGACGGCATCGCCGCCACCGCGCGGGTGATCACCGCCGCCGCCTCGGTGATGGTCGTGGTCTTCGCCAGCTTCCTGCTCAACGACGATCGGGTGGTCAACCTGTTCGGTTTCGGCCTCGCGGTCGCCATCGCGATCGACGCCACCATCGTCCGACTGGTCCTCGTCCCCGCGGTGATGGCGGTGGCCGGCAAGGCTGCCTGGTACATGCCCCGGTGGCTGGACCGACTGCTGCCCGGGGTCGAGCTCGAAGACCACCCGGTCGACCCGTTCGAGGAGGAGCTCGACGAGCTCGACCCGGCCGATGGTGCACCGCCCCCTGCCGCCATCGCACCCGCCAACGGCGCCGGCCGGGGCACGAGGCACGTCGCCCACACCCGCGCCCTGCGCACAGCCGACGTCGATGAGCCGACACCTGGCGCTGGCCGCCGGCCACCCCTCAGGGCTGCGACATCCAGCAGTGAGGAGTGAGCGCTCGCCCTGCCGCACGACATCGCGGCGGGTGCGTCACTCCTTCGGTAGGACGCGATGGCAGCGACGGCATGCAGTGCGGGTGCCGTTGGGGTGCGAGTAGTAGCGCCGCCCGTCATGGGCATCGACGATGGTGACGCGGTAGCGCTTGTGGCCGAGCAGGCGGCACAGGACCTTCATGCGCCCCGCCTCCCTGCTCGCTGTGACCGTGCATCGAAGGGGGTGTTGTCGGCGTCTCCCCACGCCGTCGAATTACTCATGAGGAAATATTACGGAATCACCCGTGACAAGTCACGGGGTGGTCAGCACTCTGTCAGTATTTGGACAACCCGGGGGGCGCGAACGGGATGAGCGCAGGGCAGCATTCTGTGGCCCTGGGCTCGTCTCTGGTGGGGTGTGGTTTCGAGGCTCCTCGCTGGCGCTCGTCGCACCTCAACCACCGTGGGGGGCTGGTGGTTTCGAGGCTCCTCGCTGGCGCTCGTCGCACCTCAACCACCGTGGGGGCGCGGTCAGGAGTAGCTGGCCTCTGCCATCACGGCAGAGTGGCGTCCTTCGCTCTTCGGCAGCACGCGGTGACACCTGTGGCAGGCGGTGCGGGCGCCGTTGGGGTGCGCGTAGTAGCGACGGCCGTCGAAGGCGTCCACGACGGTCACGCGGTAGCGCTTGTGGCCGAAGAGGCGGCACAACTTGGTCATGCGGTCCGCCCCTCTGCTCGCAGTGACAGTGCATCGAAGGGGGTGTTGTCGGCGTCTCCCCACGCCATCCAATTGCTCACAAGGAAAGATTACGGAAACGCCAAAGAAATGTCACGCGATAGTCAGCACTTCGTCAGTATTCGGACATCCCGGGGAACACACGGATGAGCGCAGGGCCGCGTTCTGCGGCCCTGCGCTCATCTCGGGTGGGGTGTGGTTTCGAGTGTGGTGGCTTCGAGGCTCCTCGCTGGCGCTCGTCACACCTCAACCAGCGTGGGGGTGGTTTCGAGGCTCCTCGCTGGCGCTCGTCACACCTCAACCACCGTGGCTCAGCGGGCGTAGATGTGCCGGGTCGCCCGGGCGCGGGCCTTCAGACCCTTCATGCCCTTCGTCCGCAGGATCTGGATCGTCTGCCCCAGCGAGGTGTCGTTGGGCAGGGACAGGCGGAGGATCTCGCTCCACGCCGAGCCGACCTGCTTGTGCAGCGGGCCGGTGACGTACTCCAGGCCGTACTTGTCGAAGAGCGCCTCGATCTTGGGGGCGATCTCCGGGTAGCGGCGGCTGGGCATGTCGGGGAAGAGGTGGTGCTCGATCTGGTAGCTCAGGTGGCCGGTCGCGATGTGCATCGCCGTCGAGCCGGTGATGTTCGCCGAGCCGAGCATCTGGCGCAGGTACCACTCGCCGCGGGTCTCCCCGTCGATCGAGTTCTTGGCGAAGGTCTTCACCCCGGCCGGGAAGTGGCCGCACATGATGACCGAGTGCGTCCAGTAGTTGCGCACGAGGTTGGCGACGACGTTCGCGCCGAGGGTCGACAGCGCGTTCGGCCCGGCCAGCAGCGGGAAGAGCAGGTAGTCCTTGCCGGCCTGCTTCTTGATCTTGTTGACGACCTTCTTCGCCTCGGCCATCCACTCCGGGTTGTCGTGGCGGGTGGCCCAGTGCTTGCCCAGCTCGAGGTCGTAGGCGGCGATGCCGTACTCGAAGAAGGTGGCGTTGATGAACTGGGTGACCGGCTGGATGAGGTAGCCCGGGTACCACTTCTGGGCGTCGTCGACGCGCATGATGCCGTAGCCGAGGTCGTTGTCGTGGCCGACGACGTTCGTGTACGTGTGGTGGACCTTGTTGTGGCTGTTCTTCCAGTGGTCCGCCGGGGTCACGTTGTCCCACTCCCACGTCGAGGAGTGGATCCTCGGGTCACGCATCCAGTCCCACTGGCCGTGGATGATGTTGTGCCCGACCTCCATGTTGTCCAGGATCTTCGACGCGCTCAGCGCGGCGGTGCCCGCCACCCACGCGACCGGGTTGCCGGAGAAGAACAGCGCCGCGCGGCCACCGATCTCGAGGTAGCGCTGGGCGGCGATGACGCGACGGATGTACCGGGCGTCCTTCTCCCCCAGCGAGTCCATCGTCTCGGTGCGGATCTCGTCGAGCTCACGCCCGAGCTGCTCGATCTGCTGCGGGGTCAGGTGTGCGATCGGGGACGGCGTCATGGTGACGTCGGTGTGGATCACCTCCGACGAGCCGCCGGTGATCCGGGCGTCGGTGGTGCGGGCAGTGGTGCGCTCGAGCGTCGCAGTCATCACTTCTCCTGGGTCTCGATGGTGCAGTTACCGGCGACGGCCGAGATGCAGGTCTGCACCTTCACGGCCGGGTCGTCCGGGGTGGTCGTGGTCAGGTCGCCGTTGCGCAGGTCGCGCACGGCACCGTCGGTCATGGGCAGGACGCAGGCGAAGCAGATGCCCATCCGGCAGCCGCTCGGCATGAGGACGCCGGCGTCCTCCGCCGCGTCGAGGATGGTGGTGCCGCCGTCGAGGTCGAGCTCCTTCTGCTCCTCGCCCGTACGCAGGGTGGCGGTGCCCCCTTCGCCGACCTCGATGATCGCCGGGCGGAAGCGCTCCACGTGCAGCAGGTCGCTGCGGCCGTGCGCCGCGTAGTGCTCCTCGAAGGCGTCGAGCATCGGGGTGGGTCCGCAGATCCACGTCTCGCGCTCGCGCCAGTCGGGCACCTCCTGCTCGAGCTGGTCGGGGGTGAACATCCCCTCGTGGTCGGTGTGGCGCACCATGACCCGCACGCCGGGAGCCGGGTTGGCCAGCTCGCGGGCGAAGATCACGTCGTCGGCGGTCGGCGCGGAGTGCGCGTGGACGACGTCGCGCCCGTCGAAGTCGTGGTTGCGCAGCATCCCCATGACGGGGGTGATGCCCGAGCCGCCGGTGAGGAAGAGGACCTTGGCCGGCACCGACTGCGGCAGCATGAAGTCGCCGGTCGCCTGGTCCAGCTGGACCAGCGTGCCCGGGCGGGCGTGGTGGACGAGGTGGCGCGAGACGACGCCGTCGGGCATCGCCTTGACGGTGATCGAGATCAGCCCGTCGCGCGCGCTCGTGTCCGAGGTCAGCGAGTAGGCCCGCCAGCAGCGCACACCGTCGACGTCGACGCCCAAGCGGATGTACTGGCCGGGCAGGTGGCCCTGCCAGTCCCTGCCGGGGCGGATGGTGATGGTGGCCGCGTCCGCGGTCTCCGGGGTGATCGCGACGATGCGCCCGCGCAGGTCGGCACCGGAGCGAAGGGGGGCGAAGAGATCGAGGTAGTCCTCGGGGATGACAGGCGTCGCCAGACCGCGCGCGAAGCGCGCCGCGGTCTCGCGGGCTCGGGTCAGAGTCGTTGCCATGTCTCCATCCTCCCGCCTCAACTGCCCACGGGATTGATCCTGCGCGAGTAGGATCTGACCGAGGTATTTGTTCACGGGAGACAAGTGGGGTGCTGGTGATGGATGACGAGCCTTCGCACGAGCCTAAGCAGTTGCGAAAGGAGGGGGCGGGGAACTCGCAAGAGCCTAAGCAGTTGCGAAAGGAGGGGGCCGGGAACTCGCACGAGCCCACGCAGTTGCGAAAGGACGGCGGGCGGACCGCCCAACGGGCCGCGGCGCTCGCCCTCGACGAGGCGACGGTCGACGCCCTTCGCCAGCACCTGCCGCGGGTGGCCAAGCTCGTCGTCGCCGAGATCATGCGCGAGGTGCCCGCCTACGACGTGCCCTTCCAAGGCCGGATGGGGCGGGTGATCGAGAAGGCCGTGCAGGTCTCGCTGGAGAGCTTCGTCTCGCTCGCCGGGCAGACCACGCCCCGCTCGGACGCGCAGGTCGGCGTCGGGGTCACCGCCGCCCGCGACCTCGGGCAGGCCGAGGCGCGCACCGGCCGGCCCGTCGAGGCACTGCTGTCCGCCTACCGGGTGGGCGCCGGCGCCGCGTGGCGCGAGCTGTCCGTCGAGGCCATCGCCGCCGGGGTCGACGCCGCGACGCTGGGGCGCTTCGCCGAGCTGGTCTTCACCTACATCGACGAGCTGTCCGCCGCCTCGGTCGCCGGGCACAACAGCCAGACCACGAGCGCCGAGCGCGCCCGCATCGTCCACCTCGACCGGCTGACCCGCGGGCTGCTCACCGGTGCCGGTGAGGGTGAGCTCGACGCCGCCGCGGCCGCCGCCACGTGGACCCCGCCGCGCACGCTCACCGCCGTGCTCGTGCCGAGCCCACGCCTGGGCACCACCGCCGCCGTCCTCGACCCGCGCACGCTCACCCTCTCCGAGGACCTCCCCCAGCGCGAGGAGCACCCGGTCAGCGGGCAGGCCGCGCTGCTCGTCCCCGACGCCGGGGGCCCTGCCCGGGCCCACCTGCACGAGGTCCTCGAGGGCCGCCCCGCCGTCATCGGCCCCGCCCGCCCGTGGCAGCTCGCCGGGGAGTCCTACGACCGGGCGGTGCGGGCGCTGCCGCTGGCCCCCGCGGACGCCCCGCTCGACACCGACGCGGTGCTGCCCGAGCTCGTCCTGCAGGCTGACCCGACCGCCCTGGCCGACCTGCGCGAGGCGGCGCTGGCTCCCTTCGCCGATGTCGCCGAGGGCACCGCCGACCGGCTCGCCGAGACCCTGCGCGCGTGGCTGCTGCTGCAGGGGCGCCGCGAGATCGTCGCCGAGGTGCTGCACGTGCACCCGCAGACCGTGCGCTACCGGATGAACCAGGTGCGCGATCTCTACGGCGACCGACTGACCGACCCGGACGAGGTGCTGGCGATCATCCTCGCGCTGGGCACACGACCCTGAGCAGATGCGCCGATCCCGCACGGGAGCCTAAGCAGATGCGAAGCCGTGCGCAGGAGCCTAAGCAGATGCGGCCAGTCTCGCCGCCACTGCGTCGGCCACGGCGGCACCGTCGGTGAAGGAGTGCGACCCGGGTGCCTCGTCGACGCGCACGCGGTCGCCATCGATCTCGACGCCCTCGCCCGAGAGCGCGCGTCGCACGTGGTCGGGCCCGCCGAAGGGGTCGCGCATCCCCTGCACCACGTGCAGCGGCAGCCCGGCGCGGATCGGCAGCAGCAGCTCGCCGATACGGGACTTCTCCGGGGGCTTGCCGGCCGGCAGCAGCGGGAAGGACAGGCACAGCACGGCCTGCGCGCCGAGCTCCTCGCCCAGCCGGCAGGCCACCCGCGCACCGGCGCTGCGCCCGCCCATGACCAACCGGCCGGGCAGGTCGTCGCGCACCGCGGCCACGATCTCGCGCCAGTCGGCATCGAGCCTCGGCGGCATCGGCGCGACCTTCTTGCCGGCCACCCGCCACGGCATCTCGACGAGCGCGACGGTCCAGCCCAGCGGCGGCAGCGCCGCCGCGATCGCGGCGAGGTCCTTCGCGTCGACCCCGCCGCCGGCTCCGTGGGTGAGGAGCAGGGAGCCGGCCGGGTCCCCCTTCGCCTCGTGGAAGTGGACCCTGGCCGGGCCCTGCTGCGTCACTACCTCGATCATGCCCCGATCACCTCTCCGGTCTCCGGGTCGACGACGCCGACCAGCTCGCTCTGCGGGAGTGGCTCGAGGAGGCCCGGACCATTGTTGCGCGTGGCATTGACCGCCGTCGAGATCGGATGGGCCGCGAACCGTCCCGGCTGCGAGAAGGCGAGCAGGTCCTCGATCCCCGTCGGGTCGGTGAGGTCCGGGTCGAGCCAGCGCTCGTGGTCCGCGCGCTCGAGGACGAGGGGCTGGCGGTCGTGGATGCGGTCCATCCCCGGCTCCGCAGCGGTGGTGATGATCGTGAAGCTGACCAGCCATGCCGCCGGGTCGTCGTCGGGCAGCGCGCGGTCCCGCCAGAACTCGTACAGCCCCGCGAAGGTCAGCAGGTCACCGTCCCCGCGGTGGATGAAGAAGGGCTGCTTGCGCGGCTTGCCCTTGGCATCGGTCGCGACCGGCGAGGCCTGCCACTCGTACCAGCCGGCCGCCGGCACGAGGCAGCGCCGCACGGCGGCCGCCCGGGCGAAGGAGGACTTCTCCAGCACGCTCTCCGCGCGGGCATTGGTCATCCGCAGCCCCACCTTGGTGTCCTTGGCCCAGGACGGCACCAGGCCCCAGGTCAGCAACCGCAGCTGGCGAAGGGGTGCTCCCGGCTCGTCCTTCGGCGCGCGCGTGAGGATGACCGGCGCCTGCTTCGTCGGCGCCATGTTGTGGTCCGGGGTGGCCGGCGGCGGGTCCTGCGGGGACTTGAGGATCGAACGGGTGGGCTCGCCCGTCCGGTCGGCGTCGATCTCGAACTCCTCGATGAGCTCACCCGGGTCGGCCGTGGCCGCATATCGTCCACACACTGCTCCAGCATAGGCGCCCTGTCGGCGGGTACGGGCAGGATGTAACGAACTACGGTAGGCATGTACCGACCCGACCGGGACCCGCCCGGTCGGTGCAGCGACACACCCCACGACGACAAGGAGACCGCACCATGATCGTTCGTCGAATCGCCCGTCCGCTCCTCTCGAGCATCTTCATCCTCGGCGGCATCAACGCCGTGCGCTACGCCTCCGCGCACAAGGACGCCGCCGAGCCGGTGATCAAGAAGCTCGCCGCCCCGCTCGGCCTGCCGGAGGACTCCGAGCTGCTCGTGCGCGCCAACGGTGCGGCGATGATCGGCGGCGGTGTGCTCGTCGCGACCGGCAAGGCCCCCCGCCTCGGCTCGCTCGTGCTGCTCGGCTCGATCGTCCCCACGACGCTGACCCACCAGTGGTGGACCGAGACCGACCCGGAGAAGAAGCAGGGTGAGCAGGTCCAGTTCTTCAAGAACCTCTCCCTCCTCGGTGGTCTGCTGCTCGCGGCCGCCGACACCGAGGGCAAGCCCGGGCTGAGCTACCGCGCCAAGCAGGCCAAGAACAGTGCCCGCCGTGAGGCCAAGCTCGCGGCCCTCCAGGCGAAGAACGCGGCGCACTGACCCGGATGACCAGCCCAGATTGGCATCCCCCGGCAGCGTCCGGACCGCTCGATGCGACCGTGACGCTGCCGGGGAGCAAGTCGCTGACCAACCGCTATCTCGTCCTGGCCGCCCTGGCGAGCGGGACATCCCGGCTGCGCCGCCCCCTTCGCTCCCGTGACACCGAGTTGATGGCGCAGGGACTGCGCCAGCTCGGCGCCGGCGTCGACGACGCCACCTCCTCGGCCGACGCGCTGACCTCCCCCGACTGGCTCGTCACCCCCGCCACCCTGCGCGGCGGCGGGACGATCGACTGCGGTCTCGCCGGTACCGTGATGCGCTTCCTGCCGCCCGTGGCGGCCCTCGCACGCGGGCCGGTCTCCTTCGACGGCGACGAGCACGCCCGCACCCGGCCCATGGCCGCTGTCCTCGATGCGCTCCGCGACCTCTCGGTCGGCGTCGACGACGGCGGGACCGGCACCCTCCCCTTCGTCGTGGAGGGACAGGGCTCCGTCGACGGCGGCACCGTCACCCTCGACGCCTCGGCCTCCTCGCAGTTCGTCTCCGCGCTGCTCCTGGCCGGCGCACGGTACGGGGAGGGGATCACCGTCGTGCACAACGGCGGGCCGCTGCCCTCGCTCCCCCACATCGAGATGACCGTCGAGACGCTCCGCGATGCCGGTGCCGAGGTCGACGACTCCGAGCCCAACACCTGGCGCGTCGAGCCGGGAGAGCTGTTGCCGCTGGACGTCACGGTCGAGCCGGACCTGTCCAACGCCGCACCCTTCCTCGCCGCCGCGCTCGTCGCGGGCGGGACGGTCGTCGTACCGGACTGGCCGCAGCACACCACCCAGGCCGGGGACCGCATCCGCGACGTGCTCGACCAGATGGGTGCCGAGGTCCGGCTGGACGCGCGGACGCTCACCGTGGCCGGTGACGGGCACCCGCAGGGGGTCGACCTCGACCTCAGCGACGCGGCCGAGCTCACGCCGGTCGTCGCCGCCCTCGCCGCGTGCGCCGAGGGGCCCTCGATCATCCGCGGCGTCGGGCACATCCGCGGGCACGAGACCGACCGGATCGTCGCGCTCGCGCAGGAGCTGGGCGCCCTTGGCGTCGAGGTGACCGAGCGCGAGGACGGGCTGCGGATCGACCCGCGGCCGCTGCGCCCGGCGACCTTCCACACCTACGCCGACCACCGCATGGTCATGGCCGGGGCGGTCATGTCGATCGCCGCCCCCGGGACCGTCATCGAGGACCCCGGGACCGTCGCGAAGACGCTGCCCGGGTTCGTCGGACTCTGGGAGTCCATGATCAGGACGTCGGCCGGCTGATGGGCCGCTCGGCGCGCCAGTGGGACGAGTCCGACATCCGCGTGCGCCCCAACCGCCGGGGCTCACGACCGCGCACCAAGGAACGCCCCAAGCACGAGGACGCGGTCATCGGTCGCGTCACCGCCGTGGACCGGGGACGGTGGACGACCCTGGTCCCCGGTCCACCCGAGCGCGTCGTCACCGCCATGCGCGCCCGCGAGCTCGGCCGCACCCCGATCGTCGTCGGTGACCGGGTCGGCATGGTCGGTGACACCTCCGGGCAGCGCGACACGCTCGCCCGGATCGTGCGGGTCGAGGAGCGGGACACGGTGCTGCGGCGCACCGCCGACGACACCGACCCGGTCGAGCGGGTCATCGTCGCCAACGCCGACCAGCTCGTCGTCGTGGCGGCGCTTGCCGATCCCGAGCCGCGGCCGCGCCTGATCGACCGGTGCCTCGTCGCCGCGTACGACGCCGGTATGGACCCGCTGCTCGTGCTGACGAAGTCCGACCTCGCGTCCGCCGAGGACTTCCTGGCGCAGTACGCGCCGCTGGACGTGCCGCACGTCGTCACGTCGGTGCTCGGCGCGCAGATCCCCGCACTGGACGAGCTGCGCGAGCGCCTCGCCGGTCGCGTGTCCGTGCTCGTCGGCCACTCCGGCGTCGGCAAGTCCACGCTCGTCAACGCGCTCGTGCCGCAGGCCCACCGCGCCACCGGCCACGTCAACGACGTCACCGGCCGGGGGCGGCACACCTCGACCAGCGCCCTCGCGCTGCGGCTGCCCGGCGTTTCCCGACCCGAGCCCACCCCTTCGCAGGAGCCTAGGCAGTTGCGAGAGGGGGACCCGGAGAACTCGCAGGAGCCTAAGCAGCTGCGAGAGGGGGACCCGGATGCGGCCGGGTGGATCATCGACACCCCGGGGATCCGCTCCTTCGGGCTCGCGCACGTCGAGGCCGACACGATCATCCGGCACTTCCCCGAGCTCTGGGAGGGCGCCGAGGACGGGTGCCCGCGAGGCTGCAGCCACGACGAGCCGGACTGCGCCCTCGACGCCTGGGTGGCCGAGGGCCACGCGGGTCCGGGCGGGGAGCAGCGGCTGGACTCCCTTCGCCGGTTGCTGCGGGCACGCTCCGGCGAGGACAGCTGATCCCTCGGG
Source organism: Janibacter cremeus (assembly GCF_029395675.1). NCBI lineage: Bacteria > Bacillati > Actinomycetota > Actinomycetes > Micrococcales > Intrasporangiaceae > Janibacter > Janibacter cremeus. Next base: position 3,464,531 of record NZ_CP115184.1, on the reverse strand, counting down.
TACGTTGACGCAATGTCCGCAAGCTCCCCCTACGCCGATGACCTGCGTCTGGCCCACGTCCTCGCGGACCAGGTCGAGCCGATCTCCTTGGCACGCTTCCGGGCCGACGACCTCGTCGTCGAGTCCAAGCCCGACCTCAGCCCCGTCAGCGACGCCGACCGCGCGTGCGAGGAGGCCATCCGCTCCCAGCTCGCGCGCGCCCGTGGGCGGGACGCCGTCGTCGGGGAGGAGTACGGCACGACCGGCTCCGCCCAGCGACGCTGGATCATCGACCCGATCGACGGCACGAAGAACTACGTCCGCGGCGTGCCCGTCTGGGCCACGCTCATCGGACTCGTCGACGGGGACGAGTGCGTCATGGGCCTGGTCGCCGCACCCGCCCTCGGCCGTCGCTGGTGGGCGGCGAAGGGGGCCGGCGCCTGGACCGGGCGGTCACTCGCGCAGGCCCGGCCGGTCTCGGTGTCGAAGGTCTCCCGGCTGGGTGACGCCTCGCTCTCCTACAGCTCCCTCGAGGGGTGGCGGAAGCTGGGCCGTGCCCGCTCCTTCCTCAACCTCACCTCCGACCTGTGGCGCACCCGGGCGTTCGGGGACTTCTGGTCCTACATGCTCGTCGCCGAGGGGGCGGTCGACCTGGCCGCCGAGCCCGAGCTCGAGCTGCACGACATGGCCGCCCTCGCCGCGATCGTCCAGGAGGCCGGCGGGCGGTTCACGTCCCTGGACGGCGAGCCCGGCCCCTGGGGTGGCAACGCCTTGGCCACCAACGGGTTGCTGCACGACGAGGTGCTGCGGCGGTTGGCCCCCGACGCCTGACCGCCCGGCGCAGGGCGCGGTGCTGGAGCTCGTCTCAACATGCGGGAGTGTGATCCAGGCCATAACGTGCGGTGCACCCCTACCGAGAGGAACGCACCATGAGACGACCAACCCGCGTCGCCACCGTCGCCGTCGCGAGTCTTGGCTTGTTGATCAGCGCCACCACCGCCGCAGCGCATCCCACCCACAAGGAGGGCGAGGGCAAGGCGGCCGGCTTCGATCTGGTCCAGGAGGACATCAGCCCCGGTGGGGTGCCACAGGAGCCGATGAGCGATCTGCGCTGCGAGGACGGCATGGCCGGGGACCTCTTCCCCTGCCACAAGGTCGATGTCGCCTCCTTCACCCCGCTGAAGGACCTCGGCGACAGCATCTGGGCCAATGACGTCTGGGGCTGGACCGACCCGCAGACCGGCAGGGAGTACGCCCTGGCCAAGCTCTACGAGGGCACCGCCTTCGTCGACATCACCGACGCGGCCAACCCCGTCCACCTCGGCGTGCTGCCGGCCGCCGCCGAGGGCTCCGGCAACATCTGGGGTGACATCAAGACCTACGGCAACCACGCCTACATCGGCTCCGAGGCCGCCGGGCACGGCGTGCAGGTCTTCGACCTCACGAGGCTGCGCGGCGTCACGTCCGAGCAGGACTGGAGCGAAGACACCCGGATCACAGGAGTCGGGCAGTCGCACAACCTCTACGTCAACGAGGAGAGTGCGTCGCTCTACGTCGTCGGCTCCACGCGCGGCGTCACCGCCCCCGGCTGCGCCGACGTGGACGGCGGGCCGATCATGTACGACCTCTCCAGCCCGGGCCAGCCGGAGCTCGCCGGATGCTACGGCGAGGACGGCTACACCCACGACATCCAGTGCGTGGAGTACGCGGGCCCGGACACCGAGCACGCCGGTCGCGAGATCTGCGTGGCCTCCAACGAGGACACGGTGACGATCCTCGACGTCACGGACAAGTCCGCGATCGACATGCTCGCGCGCGTCTCGTACACGACGGCCGCCTACACCCACCAGGGCTGGTTCACCGAGGACCAGGCCTACTTCCTGCTGGGTGACGAGCTCGACGAGCTCACCGGCACGGTCGACAGCACGACGACCTACGTGTGGGACCTGCAGGACCTGGACAACCCGGTCCTGCGTGGCGCCGACGGCAGCGGGAACCCGTCGATCGACCACAACATCTTCATCAAGGACGGTCTCGCCTACCAGAGCAACTACACCTCCGGTCTGCGGGTCATGGACACCTGGAAGGCCGAGCAGGGCCGCCTCACCGAGCGTGGCTTCCTCGACGTCTACCCCAACGACGACGAGACGAAGTTCGCTGGCACCTGGGGCAACTACCCCTACTTCGAGTCCGGGAAGGTCGTCGTCACCGGCGTCGAGGAGGGCCTGTTCGTCCTCGAGCCGCGGGTGAAGTCCTCCGGGGAGTTCGGGAAGAAGTAACTCCCTCGGGTGGGGTGTGCTCTCGTGGGCACGCCCCACCCGTTCCGCCGGCCATCGAAGGTTGTGTGTTGAACCGGTAGCCACGGCGGCCGGGGATGCCCCCAGGGCGGTGCCGGCTCCCGGGCCTACCGGTTCAACACACAATCAACCGGCTACAGCGCGTATCTGGCCGGGTCCTCCAGGTGCCGACCCGACCGGATCACCCTGAGCAACGTCTGCGACGCCCTCCCCCACCCACCGAAGGTCATCCAGTGGGTCAGCCGCGTGGTGAAGTACCCGAGTTCGAGCGCGTGCAGGTCCCGAGTGCGGTCCTTGGCGTAGGTGTCCTCCCCCGTGTGGTGCGCCCGGCTGTCACTCTCGAGGATCCAGCGCCGTCCGGCCAGGTTGTCGACCCTCCCGAGACCGGGGATCTCGACCTGCGGCGTCACCGTCACGTTGTGCAGCTGCAGGAAGAGCCTGACCTTGCTCTCCGTGCCGGACTCGGCCAGGCCCGAGACCCGGGCCAGCACACGGGCAACGCCCCGCGGGGCCGAACACGCCAAGGCAGCCACGTCCTCAGCGCTGATGAGGCCCTGGTGGAGCGCGGAGTCGGCCAGGATCCCGACGTCGAGTGGGGCGAGGCAGGCGACGGCGTGCTCGAGCAGCAGACGTGGTGACGCGACGGCCGCCTCCTCGGGCCAGCTCCCGTGCCACCCGTGTCCGACCCATCCCGGCCCGACCGGCCGCCGGCGACCGTAGACGTGCAGGCCCGAGGCCGGCGGAACCCACAGTCCGTGCTCCCGGGCCGCCATGACGCAGGTCGGTCGCAACCCCTCGGCCAAGGCATCTCGGACCTCGGGAGACGTGTCGGGCGTGACGTAGTACCTGCCCGCGCGCTCGACCTCCCCCTTCGCCACCGCTGCCGACAGCTCACGTGCGGTCCCCTGCCAGTCGCTCCTCGTGTAGATCACGAGACCAGCCCAGCGGCCTCGTGCCTACGGATGCGCCGTCGCTGCCTGCCTGTGGACCACCGGCTCACGCCGACGTACTTGTGGGTTGCAGCCGGCGTGGTTGTGTGTTGAACCGGTCGCCACGGCTGCCGGGGATGCCCCCAGTGCGCTGCCGGCTTCCGGGACTACCGGTTCAACCCACAACCGTCAGCCCGGGACGACGGATACCAGCCCTGTCCGGGCCGAGCCGACCGGATCAGTTCGGGACGACGGTGACCGGGCCGAGGCCGAGGTCCTCGACCTGGTCCCGGTACAGCGAGGCGTCACCCACGACGACGACCGTCCACTCGTGGGTGACCTGCTCGCGCCAGGCACGGCTGAGGTCGTCGGCCGTCAGCCGGCGCATCGCCGCGATGGTGTCGCTGGTGAAGGTCAGCGGCAGTTCGTCGCCCGCGAGGCCGGCGGTCTCGTCGGCGATCGCGTCCGCGGTGTCGTAGCGACCCGGTGCGGTGAGGCTCATGAAGTCCACGCCCGCGCGGGTCTCCTCCTCGGTGAAACCGGGGGCGTCGGTGAGGATGCCCTTGAGCAGGCGCAGCGAGTCCACGGTCGAGTCGGCGCGCACGGAGCCGGCGACGGTGAAGGCAGAGCCCACCTGGCGGGGGCGGAACCCGGAGCGGATGCCGTAGGTGTAGCCCTTCTCCTCGCGCAGCACCTGGTCGATGCGGGCGTTCGGGGCGCCGCCCATGACGTAGGCCAGCACGGGGAAGGGGGCCCACCCGGACTCGACCCGCCGGTCCGGGCCCGGGGCGCCGATGAGGATCTCCGACTGCACCGAGCCGGGCCGGTCGACGAGGACGACGCGGGCGGCATCGGCGGCACGCGGAGCCGGCTCACGGTCGACCGACCGCACACGACCGGAGGTGGTCCAGGCGCCGAGGGTCGAGCCCAGCAGCCCCTCGACGTCGACCCCGGTGAGGTCGCCGGCCACGACGACCGTCGCCCCCTCGGGGTGGACGTGCTCGGCGTGGAAGTCGACGACGTCCTGGCGGGTCACCGCGGCGACCGTCTCCGCGGTACCCCCACCGGGCCGCGAGGCGCGGATGGCGGGGTCGTAGTAGGTCCTCGCCCACTCCTTGAAGGCGCGACGGCCGGCCGAGGCGCGCTCCTGCTCGATCTCGGCCAGGCGGGTGCGCTTGATGCGCGAGACCTCCGACTCGTCGAAGACCGGCTCGGAGATGCACTCGGTGAGCAGCTCCAGCGCCTCCCCGAGGAAGCGCTGCGGGACGTCGAGGTCGACGCCGAGCGCAGCCTCGCTCATGCCGGCACCGATCGCGATGCCCCGCCGCTCGAGCAGCTCCGACAGCTCGCGCTGGCTGTGCGTGCGCGTGCCCTCGTCGAGCAGCCGCGCCATGATCCAGGCGACGCCCTCCGTGGCCTCCGGCTCGTGGCGCAGCGCGACCGGCACGGTCAGGCGCACCGAGATGACGTACTGCCCCGGCACGTCGTGCACGAGGGCACCGATGCCGTTGGGCAGGGTGAGCTCACGCGGCTGGGGGAAGGACCACTCCCCCGGCGCGGCGACCTGCGGACGCGGGACCGTGGGCGTGCTCATGCTGCCTCCTCCTGCTGCTCGGCGGCTCGGTAGACGACGGCGGCGCGGTGCTGCGGGCGCAGCCAGGTGTCGGCAGCGGCGCGCACGTCCTCGGGGGTGATCGCCGCCAGCCGGTCGAGGAAGGTGTTGATGTAGCCGGGGTCGTCGTGCAGGCACGTGTAGTGGCTGATCAGGTCGGCGCGCTCGTCCTTGGCGGCCAGCGACGACAGCCACGCGCGCTCCGCCTGGGCCCGCACCGCCTCCATCTGCTCGGGCGTCGGGCCCGCGTCGGCGAAGGCGGTCAGCTCGGCGCAGACCTGCTCCTCCAGCTCGTCCGCGTCGACCCCGTCCGCGACGTCGACGATCACCAGGCCGAGGGAGACCCCGTCGACGAAGCCCATCGCCCCGACGTCGATCGCGTTGGCGCGCTGCTCGTCGCGCACGAGCCGCTGCTCCAGCGGCGAGAAGCTCAACCCGCCGAGGCAGTCGAGGGCCATCGAGGAGGCGAGGAACTCGTCACCGGTCCTGCCCCCTTCGGCAGGGAGGCGGAAGGCGAGGTGGATGCGGTCGTTGGGCACCTCGTCGACGACCTCCTCGCGCGCCGGCTCCGGCAGCGGGCGAAGGGGGGCGACCGGCCCCCTTCGCGGCTCGGCGTGGTGGTCGAGGTGACCGAAGTAGCGCTCGACGAGCTCCAGCCCCCGCTCCGCGGTGACGTCACCGACGATCGTCAGGACCGTGTTGTCCGGGGCGTAGTGCCGGCGGAAGAAGTCGTGCACGTCGTCCACCGTCGCCGCGTCGAGGTCCTCCATCGACCCGATCGTCGGGTGGTGGTACGGGTGTCCCTCGGGGAAGACGGTCGCGTAGATCCGCGTCATCGCCTGGCCGTACGGCTGGTTGTCGTAGCGCTGGCGCTTCTCCTCCTTGACGACGTCGCGCTGGTTGTCGAGGTTGTCCTGCGTCACGGCCGCCAGGAGGTTGGCGTGCCGGTCGGCCTCCAGCCACAGCGCGAGCTCGAGCGCGCCGGAGGGGATCGTCTCGAAGTACGTCGTGCGGTCGAACCACGTCGTCGCGTTGAGCCGGCCACCGACGCCCATGAGCGCCTGGAAGTGCTCACCGTTGGCGACGTGCTCGCTGCCCTGGAACATCAGGTGCTCGAAGAGGTGGGCGAAGCCGGTCGCCCCCGCCTCCTCGTGTCGCGAGCCGACGCCCACCCACATGTTGAGGGTGACGGTGGGCGTCGTGGCGTCGGGCTGCACGATGACGCGCAACCCGTTGGAGAGGGTGTGGTCCTCGAAGGGAAAGTCCAGAGGCATGCCCTCGAGCCTACGACGCGTGGTGCTCCAGCTCGTCGTCGCCGTCCGGTCCCGGGTCCGCGAGGTTGGGGTAGGCGCTCGGCCCGAGGTCCTGCATCGCGGTGCGCGCGAAGACCTGCTGGAAGGTCGAGACCCGCTCGTTGCGGCTGTCCCCTACGAAGGTGATGATCCAGTTCAGCAGTGTCGAGACGCGGTTCTTGAAGCCCACCATGGCCATGAGGTGCACGGCCAGCCACGCGAGCCAGGCGAGGAAGCCGGTGAAGTTGATCCGGCCGATGCTCGCGACGGCCGAGTACTTCGAGATCGTGGCCATGGAGCCCTTGTCCCGGTAGCGGAAGGGGGCCTGCGGCTCCTTGCCCGCCAGCCGGGCGAGGATCTCCTTGGCCGCGTAGCGACCGCCCTGGATCGCCAACTGGGCAACGCCCGGGTAGCCCTTGAGGTTGATCATGTCGCCGACGACGAAGATCTCGGGGTGGCCCGGGACGGTCAGGTTCTCCTCGACGTGCACGCGCCCGGCGCGGTCGACCTCGACGTCGGTCTGCTCGGCGAGCATCGCGCCCAGGGGGGATCCGGCGACACCGGCAGCCCAGACCTTGGTCATCGTCTCGATGGTGCGGTGGCTGCCGTCACCGTCCTTGACCTCGATGCCGTACTGGTTGACGTCGGTCACCATCGCCTCGAGCTGGACCTCGACGCCCTGCTTCTCCAGGCTGCGGCGGGCCTTGTCGCTGAGCCGGTCACCGAAGGTGGGCAGGACCTTCGGCGCGCCGTCCAGCAGGACGACCCGCGCCTCGCCCGGGTCGATGTGGCGGAACTCGTCGGCCAGGGTGCGCTGGGCCAGCTCGGCGATCTGGCCGGCCATCTCCACCCCGGTCGGCCCCGCACCGACGACGACGAAGGTGAGCAGGCGACGGCGCTGCTCCGGGTCGGTCGAGGTCTCGGCGAGCTCGAAGGAACCGAAGATGCGGCCACGCAGCTCGAGGGCGTCGTCGATGCTCTTCATCCCCGGCGCGAACCGGGCGAAGTGGTTGTTGCCGAAGTAGGACTGGCCGGCACCGGCAGCGACGATCAGGCTGTCGTAGTGGGTGACCGTGTGCTGGTTCAGCGACTCCGAGTGCACGGTCCTCGCCTCGACGTCGATCCGCTGGACGTCGCCGAGGATGACGCGCACATTGCGCTGGTGGCCGAGGATGTCGCGGGTCGTCGGGGCGATGTCGCCCTCGGACAGGATGCCCGTGGCCACCTGGTACAGCAGCGGCTGGAAGAGGTGGTGACTCGTCCTGGAGATCAGGGTGACGTCGACGTCCTCGTTGCCCAGCTCCTTGGCGGCGAAGAGGCCGCCGAAGCCGGACCCGATGATGACGACATGGTGCTTGCCGGAGTTAGCGCTCACCCGTCCATTGTCGCGCAGGTTCGGACGAAGGGGGAAATCCACCCGGAGTTCCTCGAGTCACACGGTCGACGGCGATGAGTCACCGACGGTCGAGGTGCGAGGCCGCCCGCGGCCGAGGTGCAGTTCGCGATGGTCGAGGTGCGAGGCCGCCCGCGGCCGAGCCTCGAGACCCCGGCCCGCGACCGACCCGGGCGCCCCCCTTCGCCCCACGTGCTCAGCCGGCGAAGGCCGCCTGCCCCTGCATGGCGGAGGAGCCCAGATCGCTCTTGGGCAGGGCCTCACCCGCGACGACGGCCGCGGTCCAGTCCTGCGTGCTCGCGACGGCGGCGAAGTTGGAGTGCAGCAGCACGAGCAGGGTCTCGTGCAGCTGCTCGGCGGAGACCTTGCCGGCCTCGTTGGCCAGGTGGATGGCGCCGCTGGCGTCGGAGAGGATCTCCGCCGAGAGGCCGAGCTCCTCCGCGCCCACCGCGGTGCCGATGTCGCAGTTGTTGGTCATGAAGCCGACGATCGTGATCGTGTCGACGCCCTGCTCGGCCAGCCACGGCGCGACGTCGGTGCCGGCGAAGACGCTGGCCTTGTCCTTGGTGGCGCGCTTCCACGACGGCTGCAGCCGCTTCTCGACCTCGGGGTGCAGCGACCAGCTGTGGCTGCCCTCCGCGAAGACGGGAGACCCCTCCGGCGCCTGGTGCTGCACGACGACGACCGGCAGGTCCTGCTCTGCGGCCACGTCGAGGGCGGTGGTGATGTTGGCCAGGGACGTCTCGGGGGACGGCGCCTGGATCTGCAGGATGCCGTCGAAGTACTCCTGCTGGACGTCGATGACGACGAGGGCTCGCTTCGGTGCGCTCATGTGTTCTTCTCCTTGGTGGGTGGTGCGTGGTGGGCCGGTCAGGCGTCCGGGAGCCCGTAGTGGTCGGCGAGCAGCTCGAGGGTGCGCGCCTGGGTCCGGCGCGAGTGCCCCATCACGACGAGCATCAGCTCGTCGACCTGCGTGCGGTCGTGGAGTCGCTCGAGGGCCGCGGCCACGTCGGCGGCGGTGCCGTTGGTGAAGCGCTCGGTGTAGACGTCGAGGACCTGCTCCTCTTGCGCGGTGGCGGGGTAGGCCTCGACCTCCTCCGGCGGCAGCACGGCGTAGGGCTCCCGCTTGAACATCCGCAGCATGGCCATCGCCGCCGAGCGCGCCTGGCGGCGGGCCTCTCCCGGGTCGTCGTGGGCGACGGCCGGGACGCTGAGCAGGGTGTACGGCTCCTGCAGCTGCTCGGACGGGCGGAACCGCTCCCGGTAGATCCGCATCGCCGTGTCCACGTCGGCGTCGCCGAACTGCAGCGCGAAGGCGTAGGGCCGTCCGAGGTGGGCCGCGAGCTGCGCCGAGTACGGGGACGAGCCAAGGACCCACGCCTGCGGGATGCCCGGGCGCGCCACCCGGTTCTGCTCGGCCTGCCACGGACCGGGCGCGGCGTGGACGTGCCGGTACGGGTGGCCCTCGGGGAAGTCGTCGGACAGGAAGCCGAGTAGCTCGTCCACCTGGTCCGGGAACCCGTCGTTGGCGTCCGCTCCGCGACGCAGTGCCGCCGCTGTCGCCGGGTCGGTGCCGGGTGCGCGCCCGAGGCCCAGGTCGATCCGGCCGGGCGCGAGCGCCTCCAGCATCCCGAACTGCTCGGCGATGACGAGGGGTGCGTGGTTGGGCAGCATCACCCCGCCCGCACCCAGGCGGATGCGCTCGGTCTCGCCGGTCAGGCGCGCCAGCATCAGCTGCGGGGACGAGGTCGACGCACCGGGCATCGCGTGGTGCTCGGACATCCAGAACCGGCGGTATCCGCGCCGCTCGGCAAGCCGGGCGAGCGCGATGATCTCGCCGAATGCCTCGGCGGCGGTCTGCCCCACACCGGTGTGGGCGTTGTCGAGCACCGACAGGGCGAAGGGGGCGGTGCCGGCGGGCGAGGTGGGGGCCATGGGCTGGCAATCTCCGGTTCTCACGGAAGTACAGGACGTTATGCGTGATGAACGGTAGCAGGCACCTCACGGAATAGTGCAACTGATACCGTGAGACACATGGCCCAGACCCCTCTCCCGCCCGCTCCCGGGGCCGACGAGCACGCCAGCCTCGCGCTGGTCAACAGTGCGGTCACCCTCCCGGGCGGTCAGCGGGTCGACGAGCTGGGCAGCCCCGACGAGGCGACCGCCTGGCTCGTCGAGCGCTCCCTCGCCCCCGACGAGGCGGCGCTCCTGACCTACTGCCAGGGCAAGCTCGCCGGCCTGCGCACGGACCTGCGGGCCGCCTTCACCGCCCACGTCGAGGACCGCGCCCCGGACCCGAGCGTGCTGGACCGGATCAACCGGGCGCTGACGCGGGTGCCGAGCGCCCCCCTTCTGCGGTACGACCCGCACGACGGTCTGCACCGCTCACCGGAGCACCCGGCGACGCAGGTCGTCGAGCACGCGATGGCGCAGATCGCCGAGGACGCCGCCGAGCTGCTGACCGGTGATCGCGCGCCGCTGATCGCGCTCTGCACCGCCGCCCCCTGCGACCGGTTCCTCGTGCGCACCCACGGTCGTCGGCAGTGGTGCTCCACTCGCTGCGGGGACCGCGTGCGCGCGGCCCGGGCGTACGCGCGCCGTCAGGAGCGGGCGAGCTCACCGGCCTGAGATCCGTGCCGCCCTACTGGTACGAGACGAACCACGGCCGCGGCTCGAGGTCGTACGTCCGCTCGGGCGTGAAGGTCGGCGTGTCCTCGTCGTAGAAGTTCTTCCACCCCATCCACACGTCCTCGGGCAGGTCCTGCTGCAGCCTGCGCCACGTGCCCATCTTCAGGCCGGGCGTGCCGTGGCCGTCGGCGTGGAGGACGGTCGCGAGCTCCTCGTGCGAGGTGTCCAGCTGCTCCCGGTCGGCGATCATGTGCGAGCTGAACTGGTGCAGCAGGAAGGTCTTCTGCGGCAGCGAGTGCTCGCGCGTCAGCCGGGCCAGCCAGTCGGCGGTCGCATTGACCTCGTCGATGGCCACCGACCCGATCTGGTCCATGTGCCGCTGACCGGGCTCGAGCCGCCACTCCGGGTCCAGGGCGAGGCCGACGTGCGGTTCCCGCAGCAGGTCCTCGTACCGCTTCGCCTGGGTGAGGAAGTCGGAGTGGCCCGGCTGCAGGTCCAGCACGACGTACACCCCGGCGTCGCCGGCGGCCTCGACCCAGGGGCGGAGGCTGGCGGGATCGACCTCGCGGGAGTGGTCCCCGTCGGCCCCCGGCTCGGAGTCCGCGACGGTCGCGATGATCTCGAAGGCCGGGAGGACTGGAACCTCGCTGTGGTCGTCGTAGTCGCCTGCGAGGCCCTTCGCCCGCTCGATGCTCGCCTCGATGCCCTGCTCCCCGAGCGGTCCCAGCTCCGAGGTGCCCGGCGTCCCGTACAGGCCGACGAGGCGACGCCCGGGGAAGACGGTCTGGCCACCGCCGGGCAGCTGGGGCACCGACGTGGCGGTCTCCACCCGGGCGGCGAGCTGCTCGCTGGTCCCGAAGGACCCACCGACGGCCACCCAGGAGGTCTCCTTGGCCGCAGTGGTCGCCCGGACGGTCGCCCGGGTGGCTCGTGGGTCCCCGCCCGGCACCTCGATCGCGTGACCGCCCGCGGCCCGGACGTTGGCCGTGACCACGGCGGCCGACCGGTCATGGTCCGCCGTCGGGTCGAGCACGGCCGTCACCGGGGCGTGCGCGTCGTCCGTGTCGAGCGAAGGGAGGGACATCGCCTCGGTCGTCGCGTCCGGGTCGACCTCGATGGTGGCGTGGTCGTCGGTGAGGGCCTCGGGGGCGTCGCTGCCCTCGGCGACGACGAGGGTGTCGGCCCCCAGACGGTCGATCTCCGCCGCGACGTCGTCGTGGCCGGCCACCAGGAGCGGCAGGTGCGCCTCCCGGCTGTTGTCGGCCAGCTGGTCGACGGAGTCGCCAGTGGCGAGGAAGACGACGTCGGAGGCGGCGAAGGCGGCTCGGCTCGAGGCGACCGAGGCCGCGGACGCACCAGCGGCGGCCACGATCGGCTCGGCCACCGCATCGGCGAAGTCCACTGCCGCACGCTCGCTCGAGCAGGCCGTGAGCCCACTCAGCACGAGGACGCTCGCCGCGGCCGTGGCGGCCGTCGGCGCCCCTGATCGACGAGATCGCATCCCCCGAGTATCAGGGGCCGTCGCGGGTGACCACATCAGGTGCGCTCGGCGTGGCGGATGTGACCTGGCGGTAGACCGTCGTACCGGCCCCGGCCGTCAGCCTTCGGACACGTCCACCACGAGCTTGCCGCGGCTTTCGCCCGCCGCGAGTCGGTCGAAGGCTGCGGGTGCATCGCGGAGTGAGTACACGCGGTCGATCCGCGGCGTGACGGCGCCCTGGACGACGAGGGCGGTCACCGCCTCGAGCTCGGCCCGCGACTGGGGGACGACCAGCACGCCGACTCTCTTCCCGGTGGCACGCCCCACGAGCGGTCCGGCGACCGCGGTGCCCAGCAGGATCCTGGCGGGGCCGCCCACCGCCGCGTACCTCCCACCGCGCCGCAGGGGGCGGTGCACGCGGAGCGGCGAGCGATGGGCCACGAGATCCACGATCAGGTCGAAGCGGTCGTGCGCGTCGGCCCAGTCCTCAGTGGCGAAGTCGATCGTTCGGTCGGCCCCGATCTCGCGCAGGAAGTCACCCTTGTCGGCCCTGTCGACCGCCGTCACCTCCGCCCCGGAGTGCTTGGCCAGTGCGACGACGAACACACCGCCGGCGCCGCCCGCGCCGTTGACCAGAACCCGATCACCCGACCGGACGTCAGCGGTCGCCCTGCGCGCGATGCCGCCCGCCTGCGGGATCGTCGAGGCCTCCACGAACGAGAGCCCCGCGGGCTTCCGGGCCAACAGCGTGGGTCGTGCGCAGACGAAGTCGGCAAGCCCACCCCGGTATCCGGCCAGCTCGCCGAACAGCTCGTCCCCCACGGCGTACTCCGTGACCGCCCTGCCGACCGCGGCAACGACGCCCGCGACGTCGGACCCAGGCACCGGGTCCCGCGGTCGGCGCAGTCCGTTGGTCCATCGCGCGTACGCCGGACTTCCCACCAGGTTCTCCCGGTCCGAGCCGTTCAAGGAGACCGCACGCACTCGCAGCAGGATCTCGTCGGCAGCGGGGGCGGGCTCCGGGAGCTCGCCCAACCGGAGCACGTCCGGTCGGCCGTACCTGTCCTGGATGACAGCTCGCATCGGGACCCCTGTCTGCGACCGACGCCGGTCACTGTCGCAATCGTAGGGCTGCCTCACGGTCCCGGGATCGGCCCAACGCCCGGTCCCGGCCCGTACTTTCGGCCAGGACAAGACGGGCCCTCGAGCCGATACGCGCACGACGCGATGCCGCGAGGGTTGAGTCCATGATCACCGTTGAGTACCTGACCCGCCGCTACGCCGACTTCACCGCCGTCGACAACGTCTCCTTCACCGCCCGGCCCGGCCGCGTGACCGGTTTCCTCGGCCCGAACGGCGCCGGGAAGTCCACCACGATGCGAGTGATGGTCGGCCTGACCGTCCCGACCTCCGGGTCCGCGACCATCAACGGAGTGCGGTTCGCCGACCTCCCCAACCCCGGCCTCGAGGTGGGCGTCCTGCTGGACGCCTCGGCGCAGCACGCCGGTCGCACCGGCCGCGAGATCCTCGCGGTCGCCGCCGCCACGATGGGCCTGCCCCGCTCTCGCGTCGACGAGATGCTCGAGCTGGTGAGCCTGACGCCCACCGAGGCCAAGCGCCGGCTGCGCAACTACTCGCTCGGCATGCGTCAACGACTCGGTATCGCCACGGCTCTCCTCGGAGACCCGAGGGTGCTGATCCTCGACGAGCCCGCCAACGGGCTCGACCCCGCGGGGATCCGGTGGATGCGCGACCTGCTGACGGGATTCGCCGGCCGGGGCGGCACGGTGCTGCTGTCCTCACACCTGCTCCACGAGATCGAGGTCATCGCCGATGACCTGGTCGTGATCGGCAACGGCAGGATCGTCGCGTCCGGCACCAAGGAGGAGCTCCTCGCCGCGGCAGGGACGCTGGCCCGCTCGCCGTCACCGCGCGACCTCGCGCACGCACTCGAGCAGGCCGGGATCCCCAGCACGCTCGCCGGGGACGGCTCGGTCCGCACGGATGCCGATCCCGCTCGGGTCGGGGCCGTGGCCCTGACCGCCGGCATCACCCTCACCGAGCTCCGGTCCGCCGAGGGCGCGGGACTCGAAGAGATGTTCTTGTCGCTCACTGCCGACACCCAACGCGAAGGAGTTTTGTCATGACCACCACGATCGTCCCGCCAACCACGACCACCACGACCACCCCCACGCAGGCTGCGCCGGTCCGCCGGACCACCCATCCCATCCCGACCGCCCGCCTCGTCTTGGTCGAGCTGCGCAAGATGTTCAACACCCGCTCAGGATTCTGGATGCTCGTCAGCATCGGCGTCCTGACGCCCATCGCGGCCGGGTCGGTCGTCATCTTCGCTCCGGACAGCGACGTCACCTACGAGAGCTTCGCGAGGGCGAGCGGGTTCCCGATGTCGTTGATCCTGCCGATGCTCGCGATCCTGGCCGTCACGAATGAGTGGAGCCAGCGCAGCGGGCTCACGACGTTCACGCTCGTGCCGAGTCGCGGACGGGTCATCGGCGCCAAGTCGATCGCGACCCTCCTGGTGGGACTGGTCTCCGTGGCCCTCGCCTTCGCCGTGGGCGCCCTCGGCAACGTGGCCGGTTCCGCACTCGCCGGCGTCGACACGGTGTGGGACATCTCCATGGTCATGGCGTCCCAGATGGTGCTCTTCAACCTGATCGGCATGGCCATCGGCTTCACCCTCGGTGTCCTGCTGCGCAACTCCGCGGCCGCGATCGTGGGCTACTTCGTCGTCTCACTGGTCCTGCCGGGCGTCCTGCTCCTCCTGGCCCAGGTGCGCTCGTGGTTCGAGGACCTGCAGCCGTGGGTCGACTGGAACGAGACGCAGGTGGCGCTCCTCGAGGGCGCCATGGACACCGGGGAGGAGTGGGCGATGCTCGCCTCGACCACGACGATCTGGATCGTCGTCCCGCTCGTCGTCGGGTTGCTGTTCATGCGCCGCTCCGAGGTCAAGTAACCACACAACGAATGAGACGAAGGAGTAGCGACGTGAGAACCCAGAAGGCAGAGCGCACCGCGCTGGAGGACCGGCAGGTCCTGGACCGGGTGTCCACGACGCGACTGGTCGGCGGCCTCGCGGTTGCCTACGCCGCGTCAGTGATCCTTCAGAACGCGATGTTCGACGGTTCTGCAGCCCAGCTCCTCGGCCTTGGCGACGGCACTGCCGCGCCCGCCTACGGCGATCCTCTTGGTGAGGTCCTCGCCTACCACGCCGCGAACCGGGGGGCCGTGTCCGTCGCCGCGGGTCTGGAGGCCCTGAACATGCCCCTGCTCCTGCTGTTCGTCACTGGACTGCAGGGGCTGGTGCAGCGCCGCGGCGCCGCAGGGGCGGACTGGTCGCGGCTCACGGTGGCAGCCGGAGCGACGTTCTCTGCGATATTCGCTCTCGTCATAGCCACGCACATCGCGGTCGTGCTCGCCGCGGAGGGCCTGGCCGAGCCAACCCCCGTCTTCGAGCTGGTCTGGCAGCTCCACGCCGCGCTCTTCGCGCTCGCGCTGCCCGCGCTCGGGGCGACCTTCATCGGTGCGTCGCTGGCCACCCACGCCAGCGGGTTGACACGGCCGTGGCAGCGGCTGCTCGGCGTGGCGGGCGGCAGCGTGCTCATTCTCGCTGGCGCCGGAAACCTCGCCATCGCGGATGGCTCGCCACTGGTGTTCGCCGGGGTTGCGGGCTTGGCCGCGTGGCTCGTCTGGCTCGGTGTCACCGGCCTACGGCTCATCCGTGGAAGGGCTGACGTCGCTCCACACCACGAACACCGGTGAGGAGTGGGCGGTGCTCGCCTCGAAGTGGATCCCCTCCTACTGCTGCTGGCTCGGGGGCGGCACGGCCAACCTCGCCCCACGGGGGTCGTCACCGCCCTGATCCAAGCGGAATGGCGGGTACTGGTCGGTCATGAGGCCCGCGTACGCGGCGACCCGCAGAACCCACCGGTTCATGCCGAGCACGAGGTCGTAGATCGACTGGGGATACCGGCCGGTGAACAGGAGCACCACCGCCGCGAAGAGCACCAACAGACCGATGAGTCCGCTGCCCCAGTTCCAGTAACTCTGGTCGCTTGTCGTCGCCTCATTGACGAGATACACCCCGCCACCGGCGAAGAAGGCGATGACGAGGTAGTGCGGGATTGCCAACAGCCACCACTTCACCAGCACCAGACCACGTTTGAGATGCTCCGGATAGTCCACCTCGAGGTGGGCCGGGTAGTCCGGCACCTCCGCCAGCGTGAAGGGCGGATACCGATCGGTGCCCAGCGCACCGTAGGCGTAATAGCTCACTCGCCAGCTCCAGCGCATCACTCCGACATTGAAGTCGAAGATCGGGCGCGGATAGCGGCCGGTGAACAGGATCGCGAAAAAGGCTGCCACGCTGCACGCCACGAAGGCGATCCAGAGAAAGACCAGGACCACGTAGTGCGGTAAGACGAGCACCCACTTGACCAGCCACAACCAGCGGTTCAGTCCTGGATCGAGGTGCGCGTCCACACGCACCGGATAGGTCGACAGGCTCATGATGTTCGCCTCCAAGCCAGGATGGCGAACGCGATCGTCGCGCAGGTCGTCCTCCCTCGACTCTCCTCCCGACCAGTGGCAAGGTCAATGGCGCCGCCGGACTCAACGGGGGCGTTCGCCTCCTCCGGCCTTCGTCCCGGGCGGAGCTGGCCGGCCGCTACTCCCGGACCCGGCCGGTCTCGTACCCCCACATCGCGACCTCCACCCGGTTCCGGGCGCCGAGCTTGGCCATGAGGCTGCCGATGTGGGTCTTCACGGTGCTGAGGCTGATGTGCAGCTCGGCAGCGATCTCTGCGTTGGTACGGCCCCGCGCGATGGTGAGCAGCACCTGCTCCTCGCGCTCGGTGAGCGCGTCGAGGGGCTGGGCGGGGGGCGCTGCCCGACCCGTGCCCGCGAAGGTCGACAGCAGCCGGCGGGTGATGCTGGGCGAGATGAGTGAGTCACCTCGGGTGGCCGCCCGGATCGCCTCGCCGAGCAGCTCGGGTCCGGCGTCCTTGAGCAGGAAGCCGGTGGCGCCGGCCAGGAGCGCACCGTGCACGTACTCATCGAGGTCGAAGGTGGTGATCACGACGACTGCGACCGGGTCCTCGACGCCCGGTCCGGCCAGCAGGCGGGTCGCCTCGACCCCGTCGAGGACGGGCATCCGGATGTCCATCAGGCACACGTCGGGGCGCAGCTCGCGAGCCAGCCGCACCACCTCGTGCCCGTTGCGCGCCTCCCCCACGACCTCGATGCCGTCCAGGGTGCCGAGGATCAGCCGCAGTCCGGTTCGCACGAGATCCTGGTCGTCGGCAACCAGCACCCGGATGCTCACGCCGGCACCTGCCGCGGCAGTGTCGCGCTGACGGCCCAACCGCGACCGGGGCAGGGACCTGCCCGGCACGCGCCACCCAGGAGCAGTGCACGTTCCACCATCCCGGTGAGCCCGAACCCCACTTCGTGGGCGGGGTCTGCCGGGGCCGGATCACCGTCGTCGCGGACGACGAGGCTGACCGTCGACTGGTCACCGGCGACGTGCACGTCCACCAGGGTGGCGTTGCGGGCATGCCGCAGTGCGTTGGTGACCGCCTCCTGGGCGATCCGGAACACGGCGGCGTCGATCGCCGCAGGGAGGGCGGCAAGGTCACCGGAGACCGTGACCTCCACCCGCGGCCCGGCAGGCGAGGCCCCGGACAGCTGCTCGAGGTCGGCCACACCGGGTTGCGGGGCGTAGTCGACGGGTGCCTCGCTGCGCAGCACACGGACCATCGCCCGCATCTCCGCAAGCGTGCGCGTTGCCTCCATCTCGATCACCTCCAGTGCCTTCAGCGGCGACGACGGGCTGGTGGCCGCGAGGGCGCGCCCTGCCTGTGCCTGGACGGCGATGGCAGAGACGTGGTGGGCCACCGTGTCGTGCAGCTCGCGCGCCAACAGGACCCGCTCCTGCGACTTCACCTGCTCGGTCCTTCGCTCCCTGGCGCCGTGCTGGGAACGCACGGCCCAGCCCAGGGCGAAGGCGGACATCAGCACAGCGACCCCGCCGATCGCGTCGGCCACCCCGGCCCAGTCGACGACGATCGCGCGGGTCGCCGCGACCAGGATGATCGCCAGGCCCGCCACCGCCTCACGCCCGGAGCCCCACCGGAAGAGGGAGTAGGGGAACACCAGGAGGTAGACCATGGTGTACATCTCGAGGGCTGGCGCGTCTGCCGCCATCAGCCCGATGTCAACCACGAGGGTCGCGCCGAAGGCGGCCGCGACCACCGCGAACGGGTGGGTACGCCGCCACAGCACCAAGGGCGCCAGGACGAGGGTCAGCGCCACCGACAGCGCCGGCAGTGGCAGGTCCTCCCGCAGGAGCGCCTCGCACACCGCGGAGACGGTCACGACCGCGAGCAGCACCCAGTCCCGCCACACCCGAACCGGTGGGGCCGGGGGCCTGGGTTCCTCCAGCAGCGACCGCAGTGGAGTGCTCACCCCCTCAGCGTACGGATGGAACGCCGCCCAGGGACCGGCCGAAAGTCTGACCTGCCCCCGGCCGAAGGCACGAGCGGCTCGGAGCCTCACGGCCGATGTCTGACGACCACGAGAGCCGTCACGGTGGAGTCCTGGTCCTGCGCACCCGGTGCAGAACGGCACAGGAGGCTCCCATGGGCACCTACACCCCACATCCAGACCGCACCAGTTCACGCAGGAGCCGCCCGGTCCCCCTCGTCATCGGCATCCTGGTCGCGCTCGCGGGCTTCCCGCTACTGCTCGGCGGCCTCGGCCTCGGCTGGGCGATGGCCACCCAGCGCGCCGACGACGGGTTCTTCAGCACCCCGCCCGAGCAGCTCACCACCGAGACGGTGGCCCTCTCCAGCGAGGTCGTGGACTTCGGCGACCCCGACCCCGACGACGGGTGGGCCGACCGTGACCTCGCCACCGTGCGGCTGAGCGCTCGGTCCGCGGACGCCTCGGCCGTCTTCATCGGGATCGCACCGAGCACCGACGTCGCGGACTATCTGGACGGTGCGTCGTACGACGAGGTCAGCGACCTGCGCACCGACCCGTTCGACTACTCGCTGACCCGCCGTGGCACCGGCGGCGACCTGAGCGAGGCCCCCACGGACCAGGGCTTCTGGACCGCGCAGAGCAGCGGCCCCGACACCCAGACGCTGACCTGGGACGTCGAGCCCGGCACCTACACCGCCGTGGTGATGAACGTCGACGGCTCCCCGGGAGTCACAGTCGACCTGTCCGCGGGCGGACGCCTCGATTGGCTCGCACCCCTGGCGTGGGGTCTCGGCCTGCTCGGCGGCGCCCTGGTCCTCGGCGGCGCACTGCTCGTCGTGTACGGCGCCTCGGCGCCGGGACCGCGGGACGCCCGCCGGTCCGCGCTCGGTCAACCTCCCTTGGCCGTCCGGTCCGACACCCCCGTGGCCCTGGTCGGCGCGAAGGACCCGCAGCTGAACCGTGTGCTCTGGCTCGTCAAGTGGTTCCTGGCGATCCCGCACTTCGTCGTGCTCGCGCTCCTGTGGCTGGTCTTCCTGGTGCTCACCGTGGTGGCGTTCCTCGCCATCCTCGTCACCGGTCGCTACCCGCGCGGCCTCTTCGACCTCAACGTCGGCATCCTGCGGTGGAGCTGGCGGGTGCAGTTCTACGCGACGGCTGCGATCGGCACCGACCGCTACCCGCCGTTCACCCTCGGCCACACCGACTACCCGGCCGACCTCGACGTCGCCTACCCCGAGCGGCTCTCGCGCGGTCTGGTGCTGGTCAAGTCGTGGCTGCTGGCCCTGCCGCACCTGATCGTGCTGTCCGTGCTCGCGGGCACGTGGCAGTTCGGTGACGCGGACGGCTTTCACGTCGCCGTCGGCGGCCTGGTCGGCGCGCTGACGTTGGCGGCCGGGCTGCTGCTGCTCTTCACCGGCCGCTACCCGGCCCCGTTGTTCGACCTGCTGGTCGGCCTGAACCGGTGGGTCTACCGGGTGATCGCGTACGTCGCCCTGATGACCGACACCTACCCGCCGTTCCGGCTGGACCAGGGCCCGGCGGAGAGTCCCGCGGTCGTCGGTGACGTGGACTGACCGGTGGGTGTCTCAGTCGATGCGGACAATGACCCGTCCCAGCGCCTGGCCGGACATGAGGTGGCGCATCGCCTCTCGCACCTGCTCCAAGGGATACGTCGAGTCGACCACTGTGCGCAGCTGTCCCGATTCCATGAGTTCCGCCAGCATGGCCAGCAGCTGCCGCTTCTCTGGTGATGCAAAGGACCCGCCGCGCAGCTGAGGGGACACGGCCGAGCGCGCCATGAGTCCCAGCATGCGCGGGATGCTGCCGAGCCAGTGGTGCCCGGTCGCGCCAAATGCATCGTGCCCTATCAGGACGTATTTCCCCTGCGGTCGCAGTGCACGGCGTATGGCACCGAAGGAGTGGTTGCCGGGCACGTCGAAGATGAGGTCCCACTGCTCACCGGTGCGGGTGAAGTCCTCCACGGTGTAGTCGATGACTTGGTCTGCGCCCAGGGACTGCACCAGTGCCAGCTTGCTCGCGTGGTCGACACCGGTGACCTGCGCGCCGTAGGCCTTGGCGAGTTGCACGGCGATCGAGCCGACGCCTCCTGCGGCACCATTGACCAGGACTCGCGCACCGGAGGGCACTCGGTGTGGCGGCAGGTTCTTCAAAGCGATGAGCCCCGCGGTCGGCACTGCCGCTGCCTCCTCGAAGCTGACGCGGGGAGGCTTGGGAGCCAGTCCGTCCTCAGGGGCGGTGGCGTACTCGGCGAATGCACCGCCGTTGCTCCACTGGATGCCGCGGATGGTCTCCCCGAAAACCTCGTCACCCGGCGTGAACCTGGTGACCGCGCTGCCGACGGACTCCACCACCCCCGCGACGTCGGTCCCGGGCACTCGTTCGCGCGGGCCCCTGACCCCGGAGCCCATGAGGCGCAGCACCACCGGCCGGCCGGCCATGACGTGCCACACATCCGGATGCACGGACGCTGCCCGGACCCGGACCAACACCTCGTCCTCGGCCGGCACCGGCGGGGGGACCTCGCCGAGGCTGAGGTGATCGATGGATCCGTAGCCGTCCTGGACGATCGCTCTCATGGTCGGACGCTAGTGGACGGGCGTGCGCGCAGACGACGAACAGCCGGAGCCACCGAGGCCTCATTCACGCGGTCCCCGTATCCGAGGGTGCCGTGTGCTTGGCCAGGGCGAGAGCGTCGAGGACCCGCACCCTGCCGTAGCTGACCTCCACCATGCCGTCCCGCGCGAAGCGCTTGAGGACGCGATTGATCGAGGGCCGGCGCACGCCGAGCAACGCCGCCACCGTCGTCTGGGTCAGCACGACGACGTCGTCGACGCGCTCCTCGAGGAGCAGCTGGGCGACCTGGACGTCCAGCGGTTGCCCGAGCAGGTTGGTCAAGCGGGAGTGGGAGCGGGCCAGGCGTTCCGACACGCTCGTCAGCCACCGTCGTGACAGCTGGGGGTGGGTGGCGAGGAGCCGCTCGAACGCCTCCCGTTCCAGCATCAGGCAGGTGGTGTCGGTCTGGGCCCGTGTCTCGTACGGCATCGCCTTGCCGAGCAGCATCTGGATGTCGCCGTCGATGTCGCCGGGGCGCAGGATCTGGATGACGATGCGTCGCCCGGCGCTGCGGACCGCCAGCTCCAGGCAGCCGTCACGGACGATGTAGACGTCCGTGGGCTCGTCCCCGGCTCGCACCAGCGGTTCGCCGGCCGCCAGGCTGCGGACGTGGAGGAAGCTCGCCAGGCCCTCGACGTCCTCCGGCCGCAGCGGGGTCGTCTCGGCGTGTCCCACGCACCGCGAGATCCACAGCGCCTCGCGGAACTCGGCGGACGGATGCTCACGGTTGCGCATCGGTGGCCCTTCCTGGATCCGTGTCCCTGTTCGGAGCCAAGAGTGTCTCCCCGGTGACATTCGAGGACGCTCCCCCACGCGGGGGCCGTTGTGGGCGGTGACAGGAAGAAACCGCTACGCACAGGAGGCTCCCATGCCCCGCATCCCCGTCCACACGCTCGAGACCGCCCCGGAGGACAGCCGGGACGCACTGAAGGCCCTGGATGTGAAGTTCGGCAAGGTCCTGAACATCCACGGCGAGATGGCGCACTCCCCGGTCGCGCTCCAGTCGTACGTCGCCCTGCAAGAGGTCATCGCCGACCACGGATCGTTCGACGGACGCACCCGCGAGGCCATTGCACTCGCGGTCGGCAATGTCGACGACTGCTCCTACTGCCAGGCCGCGCACACCGGCGGGGGCAGGGCTGCCGGACTCTCCGACGACGAGATGGTGGCGATCCGCGCAGGTGCCGTGGACTTCGACCCGACGCTCGCTGCGCTGCTGGAGCTGGCGCGCGAGTACACCGCGGACGTGGGCTCGGTCCGCGATGCGACCTGGCAGACGGCGCTCGACTCCGGGTGGAGCGATGAGCAGCTCACCGAGCTGTCCGTGCACGTCACGCTGAACCTGTTCACGAACTACTTCAACCACTTCGTGCAGACGGACCTCGACCTCCCGGCCGCACCCGCGCTCTGATCGCGAGCCGCCGAGCCGAGGTCGCGAGTCCTCGGTTCGGCGGCCCGGTGCCCCGTCGCTCCTCCCCGGAGCGCATGTCACGTGAGCTGCTCGGCCAGCTCGGTCAGCGACCGTGCATGCAGGTCCGGGGAGCGGAAGTACCCGGGGTAGACGCCGCCCTCGCGGTTGATCCAGGCAGTGGCGAGTCCTGCTCGCGCGGCGCCGTCGATGTCCCAGGGGTGCACGGCGACCAGCATGGCGTCCATCGGGTCGACGTCGCACCGCTCGAGGGCGTAGGCGTACGCGCCCCTGTCCGGCTTCCAGACGCCCGCCTGCTCGACGGACAGGAGGGCATCGAAGTGGGTGCGGATCCCGGCCCGGTCGAACAGTGCCTCGGCGACGGACGCGGACCCGTTGCTCAGCGTCACCAGTCGGATCCCGAGATCCGTCAAGGTCCGGACACCGGCCGGGACGTCCGCGTGGACCGGGAGCTCGGTGAACCCGGCCATGACGTGCTCAACCGCCTCCTCCGTGCCGCGGTTGAGCGGTAACCCGTGCAGATGGCCGCGCAGGGACTCCGCCGCGATCTGGGCGAAGGGCTCGCTGGCACCGACAGCGGTCAGTGCGAAGCCGTCGCGGAGCACTCCCGCGAACCAGGCCTTCGCCAGGTGGGCCGGTGCACCGACGTCCTCGAACTGCTGACCCATCGACGACATGTCCGAGAGCGTCTCGTTGACGTCGAAGACCAGGAGGGCCGGCCGTCGGGGGCCGTCCGGACTCACGGGGTGGTCCGCACTCCGGGGAACAGGGTCGGCGCGGTGGGTCGTCATGGACTTCACCGTAGACCCGGCCTCGTCGCTCCGCTCGCCCCGCGGCACGGGGGCGCGGCCCCGCACATGCTTCAGGCCCGGGATTCGCACTGAATCCCGGGCCTGAACCTGGTAGCGGGGGCAGGATTTGAACCTGCGACCTCCGGGTTATGAGCCCGGCGAGCTACCGAACTGCTCCACCCCGCGTCGTTGCAGTTGCAACTCTACGTGACCGCACGGGGAGGACCAAATCAGTTGCCCTCCAGCTCTGCCGAGCCCCCTTCGGGCTGTGCGGCAGCGGCCTGCTCGAGGTAGCGCTTGAGCTCCTTCTGCGCCTGGTCGTAGGCGGCGAAGTCGCCGTTGCGCAGCGCCTCCTGGCCGTCCGCGTAGGCCTGCTCCATGCCGGCGATGGCCTCGCGCAGGGCCTCGGGGTCGCTCGCCGCGGGCGCTGCCGGCTCGTCACCGCCACCGTCACCCCCTTCGTCCCCGGACCCGGGCTCGCCCTCAGCCGGCGTGGAGTCGCCGCCCTCGACACCGGCATCGCCCTCGAAGAGCTGGTCCAGCGCCGAGTCGAGCGTCGGGCCCCAGGCGACCTTGCCGCCGAAGGTCGCCACCACGATCCGCAGCTGCGGGTAGGACGTCCCCGAGGACGAGGAGAGGTAGATCGGCTCGACGTGCAGGAAGCCCTCCCCGACCGGCAGCGCCAGCTGGTTGCCGAAGTGCACCTGCGAGCCGCCGCGGTTGGCGTTGTTGAGGTAGTCCTGCAGGGTCTGGCTGCCGTCGCCGGAGGTGGCGTTGGAGGAGACGATGTCGTTCTGCACCTGGCCGACACCCGGCACGGTGGTGTTGCGTGGCACCGAGAGCAGACGCAGCTTCCCGTAGCCCTGGGCCGGGTCGCCGTCGGTCGCACCGGCATCGGCGTCGACGGCCAGGTACCCGGCCATGACGTTGCGCGGACCGCGCGGGATGTAGGTCGAGGTCAGCTTCCACGAGGGCCGGTTCTGCTCGGGCATCGCCAGCGACAGGTAGTACGGCGGCTGGGCCACGCCCTCGTCACCGCGCGAGGGGTCGTCCGGCACGCGCCAGCGGTCCTGCCCGGCGCGGAAGTCGCTCGCGGAGGTGATGTGGTAGTCGGCGAGGACGGCCCGCTGCATGAGGAAGAGGTCCTCCGGGTAGCGCAGGTGCGTCATGAGCTCACCGCTGATGTCGTCGCGGTCCTGCATCAGGTCGGGGAAGGCCTTGTCCCAGGCCTCGACGATCGGGTCGTCCTTGTCCCACTTGTACAGGTCGACGCTGCCGTCGAAGGCGTCGACGGTGGCCTTGACCGAGTTGCGCATGTAGTTGACCCGATCGCCGACCAGCGCGCTCGCCTGCTGCGTCTCCCGGGAGGAGACCTGACCGGTCTGCACGCCGGACATCGAGAAGGCGGTGCTGTACGGGTACTGCCGCGAGGTCGTGTAGGCATCCACGATCCACTTGATGCGCCCGTCGACGATCGCCGGGTAGACGTCGTCGTCGAGGGTGAGCCACGGCGCCACCCGCTCCACACGCTCCCTGGGGGTGCGGTGCTCCATCAGCCGGGAGTTGGGCCCGACCGCGTCGGAGAGCATGAACTTCAGGTCGCGGTGGGTCAGCGCGTACGCCGCCTGACGAAGGGGGGACCCGATGTCCACTCCCCCGTCACCCTGGTAGGTGTAGCGCGAGTCCTCACCACCGGTGGGGCGGTCGACCTCGCGCGGCTCCTGGTTGTCGCTGCGGCCGACGATCGAGAAGTGGTCCATCTGCTCGCCGAAGTAGATGCGCGGCTCGTACTCGCCGATCGCCGACGCCGGGTTGATCCACTCGGGGTTGCCGGCCTGCACCTGCGTGCCGCGGGCCATGACGAGGCCGTAGCCGTGCGTGTAGACGGTGTGGTCGTTGACCCAGTCGCGCCGGTCGGCGGGGACGTTGTCGAGCTCGAGCTCGCGCGCCCCGACGACGACGTCGGTGGTCTCCCCGTCGATCTCGTAGCGGTCGACGTCCAGCTCGTCCTGGAAGGTGTAGTACTGCTGCTGTGCCTGCAGCTCCTGATAGGTCTGACTGACGACCGCGGGGTCCAGCAGTCGGATGCCGGGGATGGACTGCGCGTCCTGGCGCAGCTGCCCGGAGGTGACGTCCGAGACGGCGTCGTAGGTCGTCTCCTCGGTCTCGGCGACACCGTGCGCCTCCCGCGTGGCGTTGATGTTGCGCTGCAGGTAGGGCTCCTCGAGCGTGTTGCGCGAGGGCGAGACCTGGTAGGTCTCCACCAGGGCCGGGTAGATCGCCCCGACGACGATCGAGAGGACGACGAGGGTGCCGACCGCGATCATCGGCAGCCGCCAAGAGCGGGAGCGGACCGAGGCGAGGAAGAGCACGGCGCACAGCACCGCCGCGACCGCGAGGATGTACTTGGTGGGGATGATCGCGTGGTCCGCGGTGTACCCGACGCCGGTGAGCACCTCGCCCTCGCGAGTGGTCAGGGCGTGCGCGTCGAGCAGGTAGCTCCAGGCCCGCAGCACCGCGAGCACCGCGGCGATGACGGCCAGGTGGAGGAAGGCGGCCCGCGTGGAGCGACCGCGTCCGGGCGGGACGATGCCGCCGTAGATGTAGTGCGCGAAGACCGCGCTGAGCAGGCTCGCGAGCATCGCGACGGTGAGGAAGCCGACGAGGAAGCTCCACCACGGCAGCCCGAAGAGGTAGTAACCGATGTCCCGCCCGAACTGCGGGTCGGTGACGCCGGTCGCCTCGCCGTTGCGCCACAGCAGCCAGACCTGCCACTGCCCCGCGGCCGTGAGACCGCCGAGCAGGCCGAGCACGGTGGGCAACGCCCACGCGGTCACCCTGCGGAAGGGCTCGATGGCCTGGCGGTACTGCGCGAGGGCCTGCTCCCCGGCGGACATCGGCACGGTCAGCGGACGCGTGCGGTGGGCGAGCCACAGGCTCAGGCCGACGGGTAGGCCGGTGACCAGGCCCCCGATGATGAAGAGGAGGGCCTGGGTGCTCAGCCGCGACCACCACTCCTCGGAGAAGCCGAGTGCGCTGAACCACAGCGACTCGGTCCACAACCCCGCGACGATGCTGATGATCACGAGCAGCACGGCGATCGCGATGGCCGCCTTCGCCACCCTGCCCGGGCCACGCCTCGGTGGGGTCCCGTCGTGGTCACGGGGCGGCACCGCGCCCCCCTTGTCACCGCCGTGCGGCCAACTCGCGCTGCTCATGGTGCGCCTACCGTACCCAGAGGACCTGACAGGACGTAGGGCAGCATGGTCCCCGTGCCCGACTCGTCATCTGACAACATCCCCACGACCGAACCCCTGACCGTCGCCGCGCTCGAGACCGAGCGCCATGTCGCGATCTCCGGATGGGACCAGAACCCCCGGGTCTTCGCGCTCGTCGACACCGCCACCCTCGTCGAGGCCGAGCCGCAGCTCGCCCTCGACGGTGCGGCCGACCGCGCGCCCGGGGCCCTCACGGCCATCGAGCAGGAGGACCTGCCGCGGACCTCCTCGCTGGAGTCGCTGCTCGGCCGGATGGCCTGGCCGGAGACCGTGCACGGCGCGGCGCTGGCCGTCGAGCGCGTCGTCATCCCCCCGGGTGCCGAGCGCGACCTGCCGGAGGACCCGGACGAGGCCGTGGACGCCCTCGCTGACCACCCGCAGCGCCAGGACGTGCGCCTGCTCGTGGCCGTCCACCGCGACGGTCGGGCCGTGTGCCTGCTGCGTCAGCGCGCCCACGACCGGGACGACCGGGTCGCCACCGGTGAGGACATCGCCCCTGGCCTCGTCCACGCGCTGCGGGCGACCTTCGAGGACTGAGCAGTACGGACAGGAGTGGACGAAGGGGTGCGGTCGGCCGACTCAGGCCACAGTCCGCACTGAGTGCGTTCGGTGCGGGATCCCCTGCGGGGGTGCGGACTGTGCGCCAAGGCCTGCCGTACCCCCTTCGTCCGCGACGGGCGGACTTCGCGCCAAAGAGCGGCGCCCTTCGTCTGCGAGCGGGGAACTACGCCGCGTCCTCGCACGTCGGCAGGTCCGCGGTCTCCCCCTTCGCGATGCCCTCGACCGCGGTGACCGCGTCGTCGTAGGTGTCCACGGCCACCACGCCCAGGCCGTCGGGGACGTTGCCGACGACGGCGGAGCAGTTGTCCTCCGGCGCGAGGAACCACCGCGCGTCGGCCTGCCGGGCGCCGACCATCTTCTGCCGGATGCCGCCGATCGGCCCGATCTGGCCGGAGTCGGCGATCGTGCCGGTGCCGGCGACGGACTTCCCGCCCGTCATGGCGCCCGGGGTCAGCCGGTCGCGCACGGCGAGCGCGAACATCATCCCCGCGCTCGGTCCGCCGACGTGGCCGGCGTCGATCCGCACCTCGTAGGGGTAGTCGTACTTCGGCTCGAGGACGACACCGACGCCGGCGCGGTCGTTGCCGATGTCGGCCGTCTCGAGCGTGACGGTCCTCGTCCTGCCGTCGCGCCGGACCTCGAGGGTGACCTCCTCGCCGACCTCGCGGTCGGCGATCGCGTTGACGAGCTCCTCGAGGCTCCCGGGGCGCTCGCCGTCGACGGAGACGATGACGTCCTCGAGACGCAGGGCGCCGGCGGCGGGCATCTTCTTGGCGATCCGTGCGACGACGTTCTCCTGGCCCACCTCCTCGCCGAGGCTGCGCAGGGCGACGGCGATGGAGGTGTGCTGCGAGCCCTCCATGAGGGCGGCGTTGAGCTCCTCGACCTCCTCGGCGCTGCGGTCCTCGCCGAAGACCTTGTCCTCCGGCACGACCCGCGAGTCGGGGTCGAGGTGTCCCTGGACCCACTCCCAGACGCTGATGTGGCGCTCGGGGCCACCGAGGATGCGCACGGTCGTGAAGTAGAGCTCCCCCTCGGTCGGGTAGGTCTTCGCACCGTCCACGCGGACGAGCTGCGTGCCGTCGTCGAGCTCGCCGAGGGTGTCGGTGACCGGTCCGGGACTCTCCACCGCGTAGCTCACCTTGATGAAGCTGCCGAGGAGCGCGACGATGAGGAAGAGCACCGACACGACGAGTATGTAACGGGCGATCCGCTCACTGCGTGGTGGCTGGGCCGGCTCGTCCAGCACATGACCTCCTGGGGGTCGGGGAACCATCCGGCGCCGCTCGTGGTTGGGTCTAAAGGACAGCACATCCTCTCAGGAAGAGAGCACACACGTGAGCAACGACCCCAGCACCCCCTCCGGCGACGACGGGCTGCCTGAGGACCTTGCCCGGATCTTCCGCGACCTCAACGGCGGTCGGGACCTCCCCCCGGAGGTCGTCGACCAGCTCAAGGCCCTCGGCATCACCGATGCCGACCCGGCCCAGGTCGCGGCCATGACCTCGCAGATCAAGGCGATGTTCGCCCCCGGCGCCCAGGCGAAGGGGGTGGACGTCACCGCGGCGACGTCGGCCGCCCGCGAGGTGATCTCCGAGTCGGACCACACCATGGGCGACCGCGAGCTCGTCCTCGTCGAGCAGGCCACCCGCCTCGCGGCGCTGTGGCTGGACCAGGTGACCTCCCTCGAGGCGCCCGCGCTCACCGGTGAGGCGTTCTCCCGCGAGGAGTGGGTCGAGGCGACCATGCCGGTGTGGGCCTCGCTCGTCGACCCGATCGCCGACGGTCTCGCCGGCGCGATCCGCGACTCCTTCACCTCGCGGATGAACGACCCGAGCGCCCCCGACCTGCAGTCTCTGGGCCTGCCGCCGGGCATGGACATGTCCATGCTCAGCCAGCAGATGGCCCCCTTCGTCGACCGGATGGCCTCCACCCTGATCACCGGGCAGACCGCCCAGGCCGTCGGCGCCCTGGCCTCCGACACCCTCACCGCGACCGAGGCCGGCGTGCCCCTCGTCAGCGACCGGGTGGCGCTGCTGCCGGGCAATGTCGCCGGATTCGCCGAGGGCCTCGACGTCGAGCTCGACGAGGTGTGGCTGCACCTGGCGACGCGCGAGTCGGCCCGGATGCGCCTCTTCACGGCGGTGCCGTGGCTGGGCCCGCAGATCCTGGCGGCCGTGCAGGCCTACGCGCGGGGCATCGCCATCGACACCGACGCGATCGACGCCGCGGTGCGCGAGATCGACCCGACCGACCCGGGCGCCATCCAGGAGGCGCTGACCGGCGGTTTCCTCAACCCGGCGCCCTCCCCCGCGCAGCGCAGCGCCCTGGCCCAGCTCGAGACGTGGCTGGCCCTGATCGAGGGCTGGGTCGAGCACGTGTCGGTGCAGGCGACGAGGAACCAGCTGCCGGCCACCTCCGCGATGACCGAGACGATCCGGCGGCGCCGGGCCACGGGTGGTCCGGCGGAGAAGACCTTCGCCGGCCTGGTCGGGCTGGAGCTGCGGCCGCGCCGCCTGCGTGATGCGGCCAGCCTCTTCGCCGCGCTCGAGGAGCGCGTCGGGGCCGAGGGCCGCGACGCCGTGTGGGCGCACCCGGACGTCGCGCCGAGCGCCGACGACCTGGACGACGTGCTCGGCTTCGTCGAGCGCGCCGCCGCCGGGGAGTCCTCCGGGAGCGAGGACCTCGACGCCGCGCTCGAGTCGATCCTCAGCGAGGCGGACGCGGACCGGGACACCGACGCACCCGAGGACGGCACCGACCCCGGAGAGGACCGATGAGCCACGCGGCGCTCGCCGACGACCTGCGCGGACTGCTGACGACCTGGCCGTCACCGACGGCCGAGCAGGAGGCGCTGCGGCTCGAGTACCTGGCCCACCTCGACGCGCACGAGGCAGCCACCGACCGGTCCGGACCGCCGGCGCACTTCACCGCCTCCTGCCTCGTCGTCGACCCGGGCGCCGAGCACGTCCTGCTGACCCTGCACCCCAAGGTCGGCCGCTGGCTGCAGTTCGGCGGGCACCTGGAGGAGCACGACACCTCCGTCGCCGCCGGTGCCCTGCGCGAGGCCCTCGAGGAGTCGGGCCTGACTGCGGCGACGCTGCAGCTGCGGCCGGGCCCGGCCCAGCTGGACCGGCACGCGCTCGGCTCGGGCTTCACCCGGTGCACCGAGCACCTCGACCTGCGCTGGATCGCCATCGCCGCGGAGGGGGCCGAGCCGGTCGCCTCCGAGGAGTCCGAGGACCTCGCGTGGTGGCCCGTCGACGCGCTGCCGGACGACATGGACGACTCGCTCCGCTCGCTCGTGGAGCTCGCCAGCCGGGTCTGAGCGCTCAGCGGTCCCGCAGAAACGAACTACTGCAGGCAGCACCTCGTATCGTCGGCAGTAGCTCGAACTACTGCACACGAAACGTACTGCTGCCTGCAGTAGTTCGTATGTGGCGCGGGGCCTGTGGACAACCGGTCGGGCCTCCTCGCGAACTGCGCCACAGTGGTCGTCCACCGATCCCGGCCACCGAGCGAGACGACGATGCACCTTCCCGGCCCCGGCACCACGCCGCACCTGCGACCACTGCGCCGACCGGACGGCAGCGTGCAGATCGGGCTGGGTGCCCGCTCGGTCCGGCTGCAGGGCCTTTCCGACGCCGAGTGCCGCTGGCTCACCGGCGTCGACCCCTCCCGCACGCTCACCGAGGCCGTCACCACGGCGGCCCTCGAGGGCCTCGACCCGGGCCGCGCCACGAGTGTCCTCGACCAGCTCGTCGCCGGCGGCCTCCTGCACCCGGACGCCGGCGGCGAGGAGGCGCGAGTCGCCGTCGTCGGGTCCGGGGCGCTGCCGGCGCTGCTCGTCGACGGCCTGCGCCAGAGCGAGCGCGTGGACACCACACGGGTGCGTCCGGGCGGTGAGGGCGGTGCCACCGACCTGGCCGTGGTCGTCAGCACAACGCCACCGGCCGCCGAGTCGGTGCACCCCTGGCTGGTGGCGCGGGTCCCGGTGCTGCCGCTGTGGTGCCAGCACGAGCAGGCGAGCATCGGCCCCCTTCTCCTGCCCGGGCAGGGGCCCTGCCTGCACTGCCTCGACCTCACCCGGGCCGAGGTCGACCCGGCCTGGCCGTGGCTGAGCGCCCAGCTGGACCGCCCCGGCATCACCGGGCCCGCTCCCGTCGACGGCGTCCCCGCGCTGCGCCTTCTCGCGGCCGGGCTGACGACCACGCTCGTGCTCGACCACGTCGGCGGGCGCCTGGCGACACCCGAGTGGTCCTTCGAGATCGCCACCCCCGGGCCCACCCTCGAGCGGCACCTGTGGCCGGTCCACCCGGGGTGCAGCCGGTGCACCACCGCACCGCTGCGGGTGGTCCCGACACCCGGGGACGAAGGGGGGTCCAGCCCGGACACAGGGAGGGACGACACAATGGCCGGGTGAGTGAGATCCCCCGAGGAGCCGCCGGTCGCGCCGCGCGGCTCGCATCCCTGCCGCTCGGCCATGCCGGGCGCAGTGCCCGAGGGCTGGGCAGACGCCTCAGCGGGACCCCCGCCGAGGTGGTCAACGAGGACATCCAGCGACGCACCGCCGAGCAGCTCTTCGCCGTGCTCGGCTCCCTCAAGGGCGGCGCGATGAAGGTCGGTCAGGCCCTCTCCGTCCTCGAGGCCGCACTGCCCGAGGAGTACGTCGAGCCCTACCGCGAGATGCTCGTGCGGCTGCAGGACGCGGCGCCGCCGATGTCCACCGCGGAGGTCCACTCCGTCCTCACCCGCGACCTCGGTCCCGACTGGCGCGAGGACCTGGAGCTCGAGGACGGTCCCGTCGCGGCCGCCTCGATCGGCCAGGTGCACCGCGGAGTCACCTCCGACGGCCGGGTCGTCGCGGTGAAGGTCCAGTACCCCGGCGCCGACCGGGCCTTGCGCAGCGACCTGCAGCAGATCGCCCGGCTGGCACGCGTGGCCACGACGTGGATGCCCGCGATGGACATCAAGCCGGTGACCGACGAGCTGCTCGCCGCCGCGGACGAGGAGCTCGACTACGGGCTCGAGGCCGCCAACCAGCGCGCCTTCGCACAGGCCTACCGCGACGATCCCGACGTCGCCGTCCCCGACGTGGTCCGGCAG
The DNA here is from genome assembly GCF_029395675.1 of Janibacter cremeus. Classification (NCBI taxonomy): domain Bacteria; kingdom Bacillati; phylum Actinomycetota; class Actinomycetes; order Micrococcales; family Intrasporangiaceae; genus Janibacter; species Janibacter cremeus. The sequence continues at coordinate 3,432,621 of NZ_CP115184.1, read as the reverse complement.
AGCCGACACGTCCTGATCAGCGAGTGGCTCGAGGGCGCGCCACTGAGCCAGATCATCCGCGAGGCCGACCAGGACGTGCGCGACCGGGTCGGCCAGCTCTACCTGGACTTCCTGCTCTCCGGACCGGAGCGTGTGGGCCTGCTCCACTCCGACCCGCACCCGGGCAACTTCCGCCTCACCCCCGACGGACGGCTCGGCGTCATCGACTACGGGGCCGTCACCCGGCTGTCCGAGGGGTTCCCGCCGCTCATCGGCACCCTCGTGCGCAAGGCCCTGGCGGGCGACGCCGAGGCGGTCATCGAGGGACTGCGCGCCGAGGGCTTCATCCGTCCGGGGATCGAGGTCGACGCACAGGACGTGCTCGCCTACCTGCTGCCCCTCATCGAGCCGCTGAGCACGCCGACGCACTCCTTCACCCGCGAGTGGCTGCGCTCCGCGACCAAGGGCCTCACCGACCTGCGGACACCGGAGTTCTCCACCGGGTTGCGGCTGAACATGCCCCGGGAGTACGCGATGATCCACCGGGTCTTCGTCGGCTCCACCGGCGTGCTCGCCCAGCTCGGCGCGACCATCGCGGCCCGCGGCTCGATGCAGCGCTACCTGCCGGGCTTCGCCGAGGAGTGAGGGTCCCGTCGGGTCGATGTATCCCGGCGCGCTGGGACGCTTGTGATTTGAAGGGACATGCCTGACAGGTATGTGAAGAGACATCGCTGACAACCGGGGGCTCGGTAGCGGCCCGGAAGATGGGCTGCATGAGTCAGCAGGCGGTCTCGGTGGAAGTTCGGTTGGCGGTCGGTGCTCACGCTGTCTTGGAGGATGCCTCGGGGACCTCGGTGAGCGAGCTGTGCAAGCAGCAGGGCATCTCGCGGGATACGTACTACCGGTATCGGCGCCGGATGCGCGAAGAGGGCGTTCAAGGTTTGATCCCGCGCTCGAGGCGGCCGAACAACTCGCCCAGGGCCACGGACGCTGACACGGTCGCGGCGGTGCTCGACAAGCACGACGAGCTGGTTGCAGAGGGCTGGGACGGCGGGGCCATGTCGGTGCACGATTGGCTCACCCTGGCGGGCGTGGAGGTCCCCTCGGCGCGCACCTGCCACAAGATCCTGACCGACCACGGGCGCACCGAGCCGACACCGTCCAAGCGGCCCAAGTCCAGCTACCGCCGCTTCGAGGCGATGAAACCCAACGGGGTGTGGCAGCTGGACGGGCACGAGGTCAAGCTCACCGAGGGCAAGGGCGTCGTGCTGCGCTTCCAGGACGACCACTCCCGCATGCTGATGGCCTCACGCGCCGCCAGCGCCGAAACGGGCGAGGACACCTGGAAATGCATGGTCGCCGCTATGGACCGCCACGCAAAGCCGGCGTTCATCCAGTGCGACAACAGCACGGCCTTCACCGCCCGGCTGATCAAGGGCGGGGGCTACTCCATCCTGGAGGCTCGCCTGCACCGCATCGGGGTCGGGATGATCAACTCCAGCCCCAAGCACCCGCAGACCAACGGCAAGAAGGAACGCGAGTGGCAGACGCTGGAGCAGTGGCTCAGAGCGCGTGAGCGCGCCACGGACCTACCCGAGCTGCAACGCCTGCTCGATGCCTACGACCTGATCTTCAACACCGAACGCCCGCACCAGGGCATCGCCGGAAGCACGCCCGCGCGGCGCTACGCAGCCACCGACAAGGCCCTTCCAGACCCTGAGCAGCTCAAGGAACGCCAGTTCGTGCGTGAGGTCACTCTGCCCCCGGCCGGGTACTTCGACCTGCCCGGAGCCCGGGTCAGCCTCGGCGTCGCCTGGGCCGGCGCGACCCTGCACTACCTCATCGACCAGGACCACGCCGTCCTCTTCCACGAAGAACGCATCCTGGGACACATCCAACTCGACCCGGACAAGATCACCACGCCCAAAACCGGCCGCACGTACTATCGAGTCGAAGCACGCCCCTGACTGTCAGACATGTCCCTTCACGACTGTCCGACATGTCCCTTCACAGGACACGCGCTGGGACGCTCACTGATACATCGACCCGAGCCAGGTTAGGCCTGCTTCGCCGCCTTGGCCTGCGCCTTCGCGGCCTTCTTGAAGTCCCGGACCTCCTGCAGCGAGCCCTCGTCGGTGACGTCGGCGACCGAGCGGCGCGAGCCGTCCTCGGCGTAGGGGCCGATCGCCTCGCGCCACCCGTCGGGACGCACGCCGAGCTGCTTGCCGAGCAGGGCGGCGAAGATGCGCGCCTTCTGGTCGCCGAAGCCCGGGAGCGCCTTGAGCCGGGTCAGCAGCTCCTTGGTGTCCGCGGCCGTCGTCCAGATCGCGGCGGTGTCCCCGTCGTACTCGTCGCGCACGACCGTGGCGAGCGCCTGGATGCGCCCGGCCATCGAGCGCCCGTAGCGGTGCACGGCCGGCGGGGTGGCGCACAGGTCGGCGAAGGCCTCGGGCTCGGCCGCGGCGATCTGCGCGGGATCGAGCGTGCCGAAGCGTTCCTTGACCTTGGCAGGCCCCTGGAAGGCCCGCTCCATGGGGAACTGCTGGTCGAGGAGCATCCCGACGACCAGGGCGAAGGGGTCGGACGACAGCACCTCGTCGGCGGCCTCGTCCTGGGCGATGCGCAGTTGGGGAGACATACCCCTCAGCCTGCCACGCCCCCTTCGCCCCGGGTCGATGTATTACCGCGCCTCCGAGCACGTGTCCTGTGAAGGGACATGTCGGACAGTCGTGAAGGGACATGTCTGACAGTCAGGGGCGTGCTTCGACTCGATAGTACGTGCGGCCGGTTTTGGGCGTGGTGATCTTGTCCGGGTCGAGTTGGATGTGTCCCAGGATGCGTTCTTCGTGGAAGAGGACGGCGTGGTCCTGGTCGATGAGGTAGTGCAGGGTCGCGCCGGCCCAGGCGACGCCGAGGCTGACCCGGGCTCCGGGCAGGTCGAAGTACCCGGCCGGGGGCAGAGTGACCTCACGCACGAACTGGCGTTCCTTGAGCTGCTCAGGGTCTGGAAGGGCCTTGTCGGTGGCTGCGTAGCGCCGCGCGGGCGTGCTTCCGGCGATGCCCTGGTGCGGGCGTTCGGTGTTGAAGATCAGGTCGTAGGCATCGAGCAGGCGTTGCAGCTCGGGTAGGTCCGTGGCGCGCTCACGCGCTCTGAGCCACTGCTCCAGCGTCTGCCACTCGCGTTCCTTCTTGCCGTTGGTCTGCGGGTGCTTGGGGCTGGAGTTGATCATCCCGACCCCGATGCGGTGCAGGCGAGCCTCCAGGATGGAGTAGCCCCCGCCCTTGATCAGCCGGGCGGTGAAGGCCGTGCTGTTGTCGCACTGGATGAACGCCGGCTTTGCGTGGCGGTCCATAGCGGCGACCATGCATTTCCAGGTGTCCTCGCCCGTTTCGGCGCTGGCGGCGCGTGAGGCCATCAGCATGCGGGAGTGGTCGTCCTGGAAGCGCAGCACGACGCCCTTGCCCTCGGTGAGCTTGACCTCGTGCCCGTCCAGCTGCCACACCCCGTTGGGTTTCATCGCCTCGAAGCGGCGGTAGCTGGACTTGGGCCGCTTGGACGGTGTCGGCTCGGTGCGCCCGTGGTCGGTCAGGATCTTGTGGCAGGTGCGCGCCGAGGGGACCTCCACGCCCGCCAGGGTGAGCCAATCGTGCACCGACATGGCCCCGCCGTCCCAGCCCTCTGCAACCAGCTCGTCGTGCTTGTCGAGCACCGCCGCGACCGTGTCAGCGTCCGTGGCCCTGGGCGAGTTGTTCGGCCGCCTCGAGCGCGGGACCAAACCTTGAACGCCCTCTTCGCGCATCCGGCGCCGATACCGGTAGTACGTATCCCGCGAGATGCCCTGCTGCTTGCACAGCTCGCTCACCGAGGTCCCCGAGGCATCCTCCAAGACAGCGTGAGCACCGACCGCCAACCGAACTTCCACCGAGACCGCCTGCTGACTCATGCAGCCCATCTTCCGGGCCGCTACCGAGCCCCCGGTTGTCAGCGATGTCTCTTCACATACCTGTCAGGCATGTCCCTTCAAATCACACGCCTCCGAGCACGCGCGAATACATCGACCGGGCGAAGGGGGTGGGGGCGTCAGCCGCTCATCGCATCGAGCAGCTGGCGCTCGGCGACGTCGAGGTACTCCAGAAGGGACTCCTCCGCCTCGGCGAAGCGACCCTCCTCGAGCAGGTGGAGCAGGTGCTGGTTCCGCGGCAGGTACGGCTGGTGGAAGGCGTGCGGGTCGGCCATGGCGTGGAAGACCAGGCGCAGCTCGGCCAGCAGCTGCGTCATCGTCTCGTCCATGCGAGCGCTGTCGGTCAGCTGCCCCAGCCGCTGGTGGAAGTGGATGTTGGCCGTCCCCACTCCCGGCCAGTCGGCCTCGCGGGCCGAGCTCACCCCTTCGTCCACGGCCGCGCGCAGCGCACCGAGGTCCACCGGGCCCCTGGCTGCGAGGCGCAGCGCCGCGGGCTCCAGGATCCGTCGGAAGCGGTAGAGCTCGCGCACGTCCGTGGGCGAAGGCGAGCGGACGAAGACCCCGCGGTTGAAGACGTGCTCGAGCAGGCGCTCGTGGCTGAGCAGACGGAAGGCCTCCCGCAGGGTGTTGCGCGAGACCCCCAGGGCCGCGCAGATCCCCTCCTCGGACAGACGGGTCCCCGGCACGAGCTCGCCCTCGATGATCCGGTGCCGCAACGCCTCGGCCACCCGGTTCGCGGTGCTCTCCCGGCCCACGCGGTCGCGGTCCGCGGTCAGGCTCGTCAGCCAGCCGTCGGTGGTGGTCATCAGCTACCCCCTTCGTGGATCGACCCAGCCTAATATGCCCTGCTCTATTGCGGGATTGTTGAACAAAGCGCTACGGTCTTGTGATCGGCGCCACTCGAAGCACCGCCCCCCGGGGCACACCGACATCCCGCGGCGCCCCGACGAGGAGAGGGACCTATGGCAGATCCCAGGCACGAGCCGACACCGACCGCCGCGGAGGACGCGAAGCGCGCGAAGGTCAGGAAGGGCGCACTGCTCGGCGCCATGTTCCTCATGGCCACCAGCGCCGTCGGGCCGGGATTCATCACCCAGACCACGGTCTTCACCGCCCAGCTGGGCGCGGCCTTCGCCTTCGCGATCGTCATCTCGGTCCTCGTCGACATCGCCGTGCAGCTCAACGTCTGGCGCGTCATCGGTGTCTCCGGCATGCGCGCGCAGGACCTGGCCAACAGGGTCGTCCCCGGCTTCGGCTACGTGCTCGCGGGCCTCGTCGTCTTCGGCGGCCTCGTCTTCAACATCGGCAACATAGGCGGCACCGGCCTGGGCGCCAACGCGATGCTCGGCGCCGACGCGAAGATCGGTGGCGCGATCTCGGCGCTCATCGCCATCGCGATCTTCATCAGCAAGCGCGCCGGTGTCGCCATGGACCGCATCGTCGTCGTCCTCGGCCTCCTGCTCATCGCCATGGTCGCCTACGCGGCGGTCGCCACGGAGCCGCCGTACGGCGAGGCCCTGCGGCAGACCGTGCTGCCGGACGAGGTCAGCTTCCTGATCATCACCACCCTCATCGGCGGCACCGTCGGCGGGTACATCACCTACGCCGGCGCCCACCGCATCGTCGACTCCGGCATCACCGGTCCCGAGAGCATCAAGCAGATCACCAACGGCTCCGTGATCGGCATCATCGTCACCGGCGTCGTGCGGTGGCTGCTCTTCCTCGCCATCCTCGGCGTCGTCATCGGCGGCGTGCAGCTCTCCGGCGTCGCGAACCCGCCCGCCACCGCCTTCGAGGCCGCCCTGGGCGAGGTCGGGCTGCGCGTCTTCGGCGTGATCCTGTGGGCCGCGAGCATCACCAGCGTCATCGGCGCCTCGTACACCTCGGTGTCCTTCCTGACGACCTTCCACGAGCGGATCCACCACCACCGCCAGTGGGTCGTCGTCGCGTTCATCATCGTCTCCGGGGCGATCTACGTGTCCCTGGGCCAACCGCCGGCCACCCTGCTGATCCTCGCCGGCGCCCTCAACGGCCTGATCCTCCCGGTCGGATTCGGCATCATCATCTGGATCGCGCTGAGGCGTGCCGACCTGCTGGGTGGGTACACCTACCCCAAGTGGCTGGCCTACCTCGGCCTGGCCATCTGGCTCCTGACCCTCTACCTCGGCTGGCAGTCCCTCGGCGGCATCGCCGAGCTGTGGCAGTAAGGAGGACCCCATGACCCTGCAGATCGATCTCAACGCCGACCTCGGCGAGGGCTTCGGCCAGTGGACGCTGGGCGACGACGACGCCCTGCTCGACGTGGTCACCAGCGTCAACGTCGCGTGCGGCTTCCACGCCGGTGATCCCAGCGTGCTGCGCCGCGTCTGCGACATGGCCGCCGAGCGGGGCGTGTCCATCGGCGCGCAGGTCGGCTACCGCGACCTGGCCGGCTTCGGTCGACGCTTCATAGACATGGAACCCGACGAGCTGACCCAGGACGTGCTTTACCAGATCGGGGCGCTCGAGGCCTTCGCGCGGGTCGCCGGGACACGCGTGCGCTACGTCAAGCCCCACGGCGCGCTGTACAACGCGATCGTCCACCACGAGGAGCAGGCGTCAGCGGTCGTCACTGCGGTCATGCAGTACGACGCGTCCCTGCCCGTCCTCGGGCTGCCCGGCTCGGCCTGGCTGCGGCAGGCCGAGGAGGCCGGGCTCCGCACCGTCAAGGAGGCCTTCGCCGACCGCAACTACACACCCGAGGGCACGCTGGTCTCCCGCCGCGAACCCAATGCCGTGCTCCACGACCCGGAGCTCATCGCGCAGCGCTGCGTCGACATCGCCACGACCGGCCGCATCAGGGCCATCGACGGGACCGAGGTGGACGCCCCCGCGGCGTCGCTGTGCGTCCACGGGGACACCGAGGGTGCGGTGGAGGTCGCCCGACGGGTGCGTCTCGCGCTCGACGAGGGCGAGATCAGCATCCGGCCCTTCGCCGAGGAGGGGCCGCCACGGTGAGACTCCTCCCCTGCGGCGACGTCGGGTTGCTCGTCGAGCTGGCCGACCTCGACGAGGTGCTCGCGATGTACGCCGAGCTCGACCAGGCCCGACCCGAGGGTGTCGTCGACATGGTCCCGGCGGCACGCACCCTGCTCCTGACGCTCGAGCCCGCCGTCACCACCCCCGCGGCGGTGGCGGAGGTCGTGCGGGGTGTCACCCCGCGCCCCGGCGCCCGTCCCGACGCTGGGGAGATCGAGGTCCCGGTGACCTACGACGGTCCCGACCTGGGCGAGGTCGCCTCGCTCACCGGCATGAGCGAGCGCGAGGTCATCACCGCCCACACGGAGGAGGAGTGGACGGTCGCCTTCTGCGGCTTCGCCCCCGGCTTCGGCTACATGACCCGCTCCGACGAGCGGCTCGCCGTCCCGCGCCGCACGGACCCGCGCACGAAGGTCCCGCCGGGGTCGGTCGCGCTCGCCGGAGGATTCAGCAGCGTCTACCCGCGCGAGTCGCCCGGTGGCTGGCAGCTGATCGGCCGCACGGACGTCGTCCCGTGGGACCTCGACCGTGATCCGCCCGCCCTCTTCTCGCCGGGCGTGCGGGTGCGATTCGTGGAGGCCCGATGAGCCGGCTGGAGATCCTCGCCACCGGGGCCCTCGCCACCATCCAGGACGAAGGGAGGCCCGGCCTCGCCGGCCTCGGCGTCGGGGTGAGCGGCGCGGCCGACCTGCGCAGCCTGCGGCTGGCCAACCGACTCCTCGGCAACGAGTCGGGCGACGCCGCGATCGAGGTGACCTTCGGCGGGCTCGCCCTGCGCGCCCGCACCGACGTCGACATCGCCCTCACCGGCGCCCCGACCCCGGCGACGGTCGACGGCGTGCCCGTCGGGCTCAACTCCCCCGTGCACGTCCCGGCCGGCGGGGAGGTGCGGCTGTCACCCCCTTCGCGCGGGGTGCGGACCTACCTCGCCGTGCGCGGTGGGATCGACGTGCAGGCGGACCTCGGCTCCCGGGCGACCGACATCATGTCCGGCATCGGCCCGGCCGTGCTCACGCCCGGCACCGTGCTGGGTGTCGGGTCCCGGGCGCTCGAGTGGCCCGGGGTCGACGTGGCCGCGGTGCGCACACCCATCGGCGACGACCTCGACCTGCGCGTCGTGCCCGGTCCCCGCCACGAGTGGTTCGTCGACGACGCGCTCGAGAAGCTCTGCTCCGCGCCCTACGAGGTCAGCGCCGAGAGCAACCGGGTCGGCATGCGACTGACCGGACCGGTGCTCGAGCGCTCCCGTGAGGAGGAGCTGCCCAGCGAGGGCGTCGTCCGCGGGTCCCTGCAGGTGCCACCGACCGGGCAGCCGACACTCTTCCTGTCCGACCACCCGGTGACCGGCGGCTACCCCGTCATCGGCGTCGTGCTCTCCGCGGACGTCGACCTCGCCGCGCAGGCCCGACCGGGGCAGCAGCTGAGACTACGACTGACGGAGGTGGGACAGCCATGAGCAGGACCCCCGAGATGCTGACACCGCACGAGGCACGCGCCCGGTTCCGGGACGGGCTGCAGACCCCCACGTCCGGGTGGAGCGCCGGTTGGACGCAGGCCAACCTCATCGCGGTCCCGCGCGACCTGGCCTACGACGTGCTCCTCTTCGCGCAGCGCAACCCCGCCGCCTGCCCGGTCCTCGACGTCACCGAGCCGGGCGAGGTCTCCTGCGGGATCTTCGACGGGGACCTGCGCACCGACCTGCCCGGGTACCGCGTCTACGAGCACGGGCGGCACGTCGCCGACCGGGCCGACGTCGCGGACGTGTGGCGCGAGGACCTCGTGGCCTTCCTCATCGGGTGCAGCTTCACCTTCGAGGCGGCCCTGGTCGAGGCGGGAGTCCCGTTGCGGCACATGGACAACGGCACCAACGTCGCGATGTACCGCACCGACCGGGAGTGCCGCCCGGCCGGGTCCCTCCACGGCCCGCTCGTGGTGTCGATGCGTCCCGTCCCCGCCTCCCTGGTCGCGACCGCGGTGCGGGTCACCTCCCGCTACCCGGCGGTGCACGGGGCGCCCGTGCACGTCGGCGACCCCGCGGCGCTGGGGATCCCCGACCTCTCGCGCCCCGACTTCGGCGACCCGGTCGAGGTCCGCGACGGGGAGCTGCCCGTCTTCTGGGCCTGCGGCGTCACCCCGCAGGCGGCGATCATGGCCTCCGCTCCCCCCTTCGCCATCGGCCACGCACCCGGGATGATGGCGATCACCGACGCCCGCGACTCCGGGCTGGTCATCCCTTAGGACGGCAGTAGGCCCCACCCGGATCGGGTGGGGCCTACCTGTCGGTGCCCGCTCGGGCGACGGCGCTCATCGGACGCCGAGGTGAGCGGGACGGGGGAACTCACGCTCCGCGCGCCGCAGGTGGTCCTGCGCTGCGGGGTCGTACTCGAGGGGCTGATCGAGGCGACGCAGCCGGGGCAGCTTCACGAACTTCATTGGTCTTCCTCCTCTCGGGATCTCGCTCAGGCGGGGATCGGGTGCTTGCGGGGACGGCCGCGGGGCCGCTTGCGGGGGATGACCCGGCCGGAGTCGAAGAGCTCGCCACCCCAGACACCCCACGGCTCGCGACGCTCGAGGGCGCCTTCGAGGCACATGGTGCGGAAGGGGCAGTCACCGCAGAGCTCCTTGGCGTACTCGACGCCGGCGGGGGTCTCGGCGAACCAGAGCTCGGGCTCCTCCGACTGGCACGGGGTCAGCTGTCTCGGTCGTTCAATCATGGTCGTCACGTCGGGGTCTCCTGGGTGAACGCGTGGCGGGTGGTACTGGTCGGGAGGGACACGACAAAGGCCGCGGATCCCGGGTGTGTGGGATGCCGCGGCCTGTGGAGAGGACCGATGAAGTCGTCGTCTAGACGGGTGGTCCAAGGAGGCGCGGATCCGACACGAAGGCAGTCTTCGGCCCGGTGACGCGGATGCGGTCACGGGCGGAGAGGACGCCGGCGAAGCCACCGAAGACATCATCGGTGGCGCACGCGGGGGCAGCGTCGATCGCCGTGGTGATCATCGTGATGTTCTCCATGACTCCTGCCCTCCTCTCGTGCGGTGCGCTCCTCGGGGACGCTGGGCGCTCCCGACTGACAGAAAACAACTTAGAGCACATCGTGGGGGCGCGCCAGCGAATTAATGTCGGATCGCCGACATCTCGCGAAGACGTCCGGTCGATCGACCGGATCACCGTGCGTCCGGCACGGCGGCGAAGGGGGCCGCTCCCCTACTCCTCGGGCTCGCCGACGGCGGCCTCGGCGACCTCGTCGGGGTCGGCGCCGCCGATGACGGCCAGCACCTGGTCGGCGTAGAGCGTCAGCTTGCGCGGGCCGACGCCACTGATCGCGGCGAGCTCGCGCTGGCCGGCGGGCGCGGCCTCGGCGATCGCCTCGAGGGTGGCGTCGGTGAAGACGACGAAGGCGGGCACGGACGCCGCCTTGGAGACGGTGAGGCGCCAGGAGCGCAGCCGCTCGAAGGTCGCCTCGTCGTAGGTCGGCGGGCAGTCCGGGCACCGACCGGAGGCACGCTCCTTGGCGGTGGACAGCTCTGTACCGCAGCCCTTGCACACCCGCGGGCGCGAGGAGGTGGGCTTGCGGGGCCCGCGCGCGCCCGACGCACGCTTGGGCGTCGAGCGGGCACCCTCACCGAGGATGCCGGACGCCTGGTCGAGGAACCGCGAGACCCGCCGCGTCCCCTTCGCCCCGGGGGTGCGGGCCCGGGACCACGACAGGTGCAGCACCTCGCGGGCGCGGGTGACGCCGACGTACATCAGGCGCCGCTCCTCCTCGATCTCCTCCGGCCCCTCGGCCATCATGATCGGCAGCAGCCCGTCGGAGCAGCCGGTGAGGAAGACGACATCCCACTCCAGACCCTTCGCCGCGTGCAGCGAGGCCAGGGTGACGCCCTCGACGGCCGGCGCGTGCTGCGCGGCGATCCGCTCGTCGAGGTCGCGCACGAGGTCGGGCAGCCGGGCGTCCGGCGAGGTCGCCTCGAGCCGCGCGGACAGGTCGACGAGCGCCTTGAGCGACTCCCAGCGGGCCCGGACCGCGCCGCTGCTCGCGGGCGCGTCCTCGTGCCAGCCCATGCCGCCGAGGACGTCGGAGACGAGGTGCGGCAGCGGCTTGCTCCCGTCGTCGGTGCGAGCGGCCCCGCGCAGCAGCAGGACCGCCTCGCGCACCTCCTTGCGGGAGAAGAAGCGCTCGCCGCCCTTGACGAGGTAGGGCACGTCGGCGTCGGTGAGCGCGGCCTCGAGTGCCTCCGACTGGCCGTTGGTGCGGAAGAGGACGGCGATCTCGCGCAGCGGGCGGCCGTCGGCGACGAGCTTCTTGATCCGGTCGGCGACCCACCCCGCCTCGGCCGGGTCGTCGTCGAGGACGGTCAGCTCGGGCTGGGGGCCGGCGTCGCGCTGGGCGACGAGCTCGACCGCACCACCCCGGCGCTGACCGGAGGGGCCGGTGAGCAGCTTGTTGGCGAGCGCGAGGACCTGCGGGGTCGAGCGGTAGTTGCGCACGAGGCGCACGGTCGCCGCCCCGGGGTGGGTCTCGGTGAAGCGCAGCAGGTGCTGCGGCGTCGCGCCGGTGAAGGAGTAGATCGTCTGGGCGGGGTCGCCGACGACGCAGATGTCGCCCCGGTCGCCGAGCCACAGGTCGAGCAGTCGCTGCTGCAGCGCGTTGACGTCCTGGTACTCGTCGACGACGAAGTGCCGGTACTGGTTGCGCACCGTCTGCGCGATGTCGCCGCGCTCCTCGAGGATCCCCACGGTCAGCAGGAGCACGTCCTCGAAGTCGATGACCCCCCGCTCGCCCTTGACGTCCTCGTACGCGGAGATCAGCCGGGCCATGGCGGTCAGGTCCATGCCCGGGGGCTCGCGCCGGGCCCGACGGGCCGCGGCCGGGTAGGTCTCGGGGGTGAGCAGCGAGACCTTGGACCACTCGATCTCGGCGGCGACGTCGCGCAGCTCGGACCGACCCAGCCGCATCCCGACCCGGCCGGCGGCCTCACCGACGGCCGGCGCCTTGTGGCCGAGGATCTCCGGGGCTGCCCCGCCGATCGCCTGCGGCCAGAAGTAGTGCAGCTGGCGCAGCGCGGCGGAGTGGAAGGTGCGCGCCTGCACCCCGGCGACGCCGAGCTCGCGCAACCGGGTACGCATCTCCCCCGCGGCGCGGGCGGTGAAGGTCACGGCGAGCACGCGCTGGGGCTGATAGGCGCCGGCCCGCACCCCGTAGGCGATGCGGTGGGTGATGGCTCGGGTCTTGCCCGTGCCCGCACCGGCGAGCACGGCCATCGGTCCGCTCGGGTTGACGGCGACCTCGCGCTGCTCGGGGTCGAGCGCGTCGAGGATGTCGTCCGCGGACTGCTGGACGGGCTGGGTGGTCACCGCAGCACTCTCTCAAAAGGAGGCGACATCCCCCAGCCACCCTCCGGGTCCGCCGGACCGGCCCCCTTCGTCAGCGGGGGCGCAGACCGTCGAGCCGCTCGCCCAGCCAGCGCTCGACGAGGCGGGCGGCGATGGACAGGCGACCGGCGGCCTTCACCCGGCCCGCGGCCACCTCCGTGCGGAACTCCTCCCGGGAAAACCAGCGGGCCTCGGCGATCTCGTCCGGCTGGCACACGAGGTCGCTCGTCGTGGCCCGCGCCGTGCACCCGAGCATGAGGGAGGCAGGGAAGGGCCAGGGCTGGTCGGCGACGAACTCGATGTCGTCCACCTCCACGGAGGTCTCCTCGAAGACCTCCCGGGCGACTGCCCCGGCGATGGTCTCCCCCGGCTCGACGAAGCCGGCGAGCACCGAGAACCTCCCCTCCGGCCAGCCGATGTTGCGCGCGAGCAACAACCGGTCGGAGGCGTCGGTGACGGCCATGATGACGGCGGGGTCGGTGCGCGGGTAGTGCTCGGAGCCGTCGTGCGGGCAGCGGCGCACCCACCCCGCCTCGACGACCTCGGTCTCGTTCCCGCACCGTGGGCAGTACCCGTGGCGGGCGTGCCAGTTGGTCAGGCCGAGGGCGGTGGCGAAGAGCTCCGCCTCCTGCGCCGGCAGGTCGGTCGCGACATCGCGCAGGGTGACGAAGGGAGCCGCGTCCAGTCGTTCCTCGCGGTCGACCGGCGGGCCCGGGGTCTGCGGGTGGCACGCGGCGAGGTGGGCCACGCCGTCGAGGCGACCGAGGTAGAGCAGGAGCGAGTCGGCGTCGGCGGGCTCCGGCGGGCGCCGCAGCAGGACACCGTCGGGGCGAAGGGAGGCGCGCCCCCCGCGCAGCTCGACCACCCTCGTCGCCGGGTCGGCGAGCAGTTGGTCGAGCAGGTCCGGGTCGGCCCGTGACGGGGCGTCACGGTCGATGGCCGAGTGGGTCATCGGCAGGTCGCTCAGGGGGTCGTGGTCCACGCCGCCACCCTACGGAGGTCAGGAGCGGCCCGCCCCGACGGGCGTTGCTCCCGCGATCCGGGGCCCGGGCCTCGTACGGTGGGGAGCGTGACCTCTCGTGGACCGTTGACCCTCGCCGCGCTGGCCAGCGCTGCCGTGCCCGGCCTCGACCCCGACACGGTTCAGGGGGTGGTGGCCTCCGGTCCCGCCGACGCCGTCGAGGTCGCCTTCGTCCAGGACCGCGAGCACCGGCGCTGGGTGATCCGCTGCCCGCGCACCCCCGCCGCCTCCGCGCAGCTCGAGCGCTCCGCGGCGCTGCTGGCGGTGCTCGCCCGCCGCCTGACCATGCCGGTGCCGGCGGTCAAGGGCTGGGCAGCACTGCCCGAAGGGGGCCGCGCCGCCGTCCACTCCTACCTCACCGGACGCCTGGTCAGCCTCGAGGGCATCGAGCCGCGGTCAGCGCTGGCCCGGGGTCTGGGTCGGGCCCTGGCGCACCTGCACAACCTCGACCCCCGCATGTACGAGGAGGCCGGGGTGCCGGTCTACGACGCCGCCGGGTACCGCTCGCGCCGGCTGGCGGAGCTGGACCGGGCGGCCGCCACCGGCCGGGTACCCACGGGTCTGCTCGCTCGCTGGGAGCGGGTGCTCGACGACGAGACGCTGTGGACGTTCACGGCCACCCCGACGCACGGTGACCTCGCCGACGGGACGATCCTCGCGACCCCGGACGACGGCGACGGCCCGGACATCAAGGCATTCCTCGGCTGGGAGTCCGCCCAGGTGGCCGACCCGGCCGACGACATCGCGCCGCTGCTCGCCGCGATGGACCCCGAGGCCTTCGACACGGTGATGGAGGCCTACGCCCACACCCGCGTCGAGCGACCCGACCGCAACCTGCACCGCCGCGCCGAGGTCGTCGGCGAGATGCAGCTCGTGCGCACGATGATGTCGCTCGTCGCGGCGGGCGACGACGAGGGCGCCGAGCGGTCCGCCGCCCGGCTGCGTCGTCTGGATGAGCGGATCGCCCGGGAGGAGGACCAGGCCGCCCGGATCCACGGCCCGTCGGCGAAGGGGGCCCGGGGCGCTGCGGCGAGCGCGGGCACCGCGGCGGACGCGCCGAGCACGGGCGGCGGCCACGGCGCATCGGCCGGCACGGACGAGGCGACGGACATGACCCAGCCGGTCGCCACCGGCACGAGCGAGGACGTGGACAGGACCCAGCCGGTCGCCACCGGCACGAGCGGGGCCACCACGGGGCCGAGCGGGGCCGATGACGACGACGCCGTGCAGGTCGAGCACCCGGCGAAGGTCACCCCCGTGGCGCAGGAGGCAGAGGAGACGACAGCCGCCGAAACTCCGGAGTCGACGGATGAGCCGGACGCCACGGAGTCGTCGGAACCGGTGACGCCGGAGTCCGACGAGGAGCCGGAGACGAACCCGACGCTGCGGGCGGTCCCGGACCCCGAGCCCACGCCGGCCTCGGCGCCCGCGGAGGACACGAAGCCCTCGACCGGCCGAGCCCATGGCGACGAGCACGAGACCGCCGAGATCGTCCCGCTCAACGACGACGACGAGGACGACGACGTCGTCCCGCCCCGGCGCTGATCGCCCCCTTCGCAACTGCTTAGGCTCCTGCGAAGAGGCGGCGATCGAGGAGCACGCCAGGTGTTACGGGCGACGCCTCAGGTCGGGCTGACCACCGTCCCGAGGAGCCGGACCACCGCGTCCTCGTCGAGCATCGTCGGGCGGGTCGTCTCCCCGGTCGCCGCGTGGAAGAAGGCCCCGTGCACGCGCTCGGGATCGATCCCCCGCCAGCGGGCGTAGGCGATCCGGTAGGCCGAGAGCTGGACGGCGCGGACGGCACGCTCCTGGCCCGTGGGCGGTCGGCCCGTCTTCCAGTCGACGACCGTCACTCCCCCGTCCTCGTCGGCGAAGACGGCGTCGACCCGGCCACGGATCGCGTGGCCGCCGATGATGGTCTCGAGGGAGAGCTCGACGTCGAGCGGCACTCGCTCGGCCCACTCGCTCGCGAGGAAGTTCGCCTGCATCTGCGCCAGGTCGGCGTCACCGAGATCCTCGTCGGCGCTGCCGGGCATCTCGAGGATGTCCACCAGCCCGGCCCGGGCGTAGTGCTCCTCGACCCAGGCGTGGAAGGCGGTGCCCCGCCGCCCGGCGACCTGCGGCGGCCCGGGCATCGGTCGACGCAGGTCGCGCGCGAACCCCTCGGCGTCCCGCGCCAGCGCGACCAGCTGCGAGGTCGACAGGTGCGCCGGCAGCTCGACCGAGGCCCCCGCGCCTCGGGCGGCCCGGCGCTCCGTCCGCTCCGCCAGGAGCATGCGCATGGTCTCGTCCAGCTCGTCGGCGCCGGCCGGCGGCCGGAGCGAGGGGTCGCACCCGTGCTCCATCGCCTCACGGGCGGCCGCGAGCGCCGGGCGATCCACGTGCTCGTCGGTGACGGGCCAGGTGACCTGCCGGGCCACGGCCAGCGCCGGGTTGCCCTCGTCCTTGGTCTCGGGCATCTCGGCCCAGTCGACGCGGTCGGCGACGTCCATCGCCCGCACCTCCTCGAGGAAGCGTGAGGGCAGGCGCGGGGTCTGTCCCGTCGGTCCCCACACCCACGAGCTGAGCAGCAGCCGGCTGCGAGCACGGGTGCACGCCACGTACGCCAACCGCCGCTCCTCGAGTAGGCTGTGCTCGCCGTTGCGGGCGACGAAGTCCTTGACCTCCCGCTGCAGCGCGTCCCGCTCCCCGAGCGAGAGATCCAGCTGCGGCAGCCCCTCCGCGTCACCGCGCAGCGGGTAGGGCACCCCGTCCAGCCCGGTGAGCCAACCGGCGTCGTTGACCTGGCCCAGGCGCCACACCCCGTCCTTGAGGCTCGCCCGGGAGTTGTGCGCCGGGAGGACGCCCTCGCCCAGGCCCGGGACGGCGACGATGTCCCACTCCAGACCCTTGGCTGCGTGGCAGGTGAGCACCTGGACCGCGTCCTTCGTCGGCTCGACGACGGGCGCCTCGAGCCCGCGCTCCTGCTCGACGGCGGCCTCGATCCAGTCGATGAACCCGCCCAGGGTCGGCCGGTCCGCGCTCGAGGAGAACTGCGCCGCGACATCGGCGAATGCGTCGAGGTGCGCCCGCGCTGCGGAAGGACTCCACCCCGGTCGGGAGAGCACCTCGATGTCGACACCCAGCTCGCGCTCGGCCTCGGCGACGAGGTCGGGCAGGGGCGAGCCGGTGGAGCGGCGCAGGCGTCGCACCATGTCCGCGATGTGGTGCAGCCGGGCCAGGGCCGTCTCGGAGATGCTCTGCCCCGCGCTGCCGCTCCACCCGGGCTCGGGCAGCTGCTCGAGGGCGTCGACGATGGTCACCTCGTCGTCGGGACCGGGCGGGCCACCCCCTTCGCCCTCCGCCGTGGTGACGGCCTGCCGGCCGAGCTCACGGGCCCACGCCCCGAGACCGTCCAGGTCGGCGGGACCGAGCATGCCGGGCGGTCCGGTGAGCAGCCGCATCAGGCGGTCGCCGCGGGCCGGGTCCTGCACGACGGTGAGCAGCGCGACGACGTCGGCGACCTCGGCGGTGAGCAGCAACCCCCCGAGCCCGACCACCTCGTAGGGGATGTCCCGCCGGGCCAGCGCCTCGACGACGAGGGCGAACTGGCTGCGCTTGCGGCAGAGCACCGCCGCCGTGTGCCGCCCCTCCTGACGCCTGCCCGCGATCCAGTCGGCGACGTCGTGGGCCTCCTGCGCGGCGGTCTCCACCCGCAGCAGCTGCACCTGACCGCGCTGGGCGCCGGGGCGGGGGCGAAGGGGGTCGACCGGCACCGCGCTGACCTCCCGGAGGGGGCCGGCCACCCGGTTGGCGACCTCGAGGATCACCTCGTCGTTGCGCCAGCTCGTGGACAGCGGCCGGCGCGGCGCCTCCTGGCCGTCGGTGGCGAAGGAGGTGCGGAACTCCTTCAGCGTCGTCGCGCTGGCCCCGCGCCAGGCGTAGATCGACTGGTTCGGGTCCCCGACCGCCGTGACCGCGGCGGGACGCCGCCCCTGCGGTGCGAAGAGGGCGCGCATGAGTGCCAGCTGGGCCTCGGAGGTGTCCTGGAACTCGTCGAGCAGCACGACCTTGAAGCGGGCGCGCTCGGCCGCACCGATGTCGGGGAACCGCTGGGCCAGCTGGGCGGCGAGGGACATCTGGTCGGCGAAGTCCATGACCGAGCGCTCGTGCTTGACCTGCTGGTACCGCTCGACGATCGGCAGGATGAGCCGCTGCTCCGCCAGGGGGGTGATGACCCTGGAGCGGAACTCCTTGGTGAAGGCCTTGCCGGAGGTCCCGACCGCGTCGAGGTGCCGCAGGGTGCCGGCGGCGAAGTGCTCCACCTCGGCGGGTGTGCGCAGGTGCTCGGCCAGCTCTCCGGAGAGCGAGACGACGGCGTTGGTCACGGTCGACTCGACCTTGTCGATGTCCGCCATCGGGCCGTCCCAGGCCATGACGACCTCGTGCGCGAGCTGCCAGGTGGCGGCCTCGGAGAGCATCCGCGAGTCCTTCTCGTAGCCCAGACGCAGAGCACCCTCGCGCACCAGCCGCCCGGCGTAGGCGTGGTAGGTCGAGATCGTCGGGGCACCGCCGAGGACCTCGGCCCCCTCCGGCTGGGGCGGCGTCCACACGCCGCTGCGCTCGAGGCTGGCCAGGCGACGGGCGACCCGCTCGGCGAGCTCACCGGCGGCCTTGCGGGTGAAGGTCAGACCCAGGACCTCCTCGGGGGCGACGAGGTCGTTGGCCACGAGCCACACCACCCGGGCGGTCATCGTCTCGGTCTTGCCCGAGCCGGCACCCGCGACGACGAGCAGCGGCTCGAGCGGCGCCTCGATGATCGCCTCCTGCTCCGGCGTCGGCGGGAACTCCTGGCCGAGCGCCCGAGCGAGGTCGCGGGCGCTGATGGTGGGGGCGCTGATCGTGGGGGCGGTCGTCACAGTCGCCCTCCTTCCTCGTGGGCGGGGCAGGACGAGCGCACGGGGCACACCCGGCACGTGGCGTCCTCGGGCCGGGCGACGAAGCTCGCCGCGGCCATCCCCTGCGCGGTCTCCTCGATGAGCTCGTGCACCCAGCGGGGGTCCTCGCCGTGGGCGAGGGGGTCCTGCTGCTGGACGGCCTTGCCCGAGGTGTACGCCTTGCCGAGCTGGACGAGCGCCGCTCCGGCCGAGCTGCTCCCGTGGTCGGCGAAGCCACCCTCCTCGATCGCGACCTGGTAGGCCCCGAGCTGGGGGTGCGCCTCGACCTCGGGGCCGGTGGGCGCGCTCGAGCCGGTCTTGTAGTCGATGACGCGCAGGCGCCCCTCCTCGTCGGCCTCGAGGCGGTCGACGCTGCCGCGCAGCACCGCCCGCCCGAGCTGGACGCGGAAGTCGGCCTCGGTCGCCACCGGTCGCCAGCCCTCGCTCGCCGCGCGGGCGTGGTAGGCCGCGAGCCAGTGCACCATCTGCTTGGCCCGGTCGAACTTCTGGTCGGTGACCCACCCGGGCGGCATGCCCAGGCTCGCCCAGCGCTGGTCGAGCTCGGCGAGGAAGGCCTCCTCCCCCGCGTCCCCGAGCTCGTGCGCGATGTCGTGGATGAGGGTGCCGACCTCCATCGAGGTCGAGCGCACCCCTTCGCCGCCGGCGGAGGTGAGCAGCCAGCGCAGGGCGCAGTCACCGAAGGACTGGACCTTGGAGGGACTGACCGAGACGCTCGCCCCGTCGGCACGAACGGGCCGGTCGTCGCTGAGGTCGCGCAGGGCCCACCACGCGGCGGGGTCCGCGCCGGGGACACCGGCGGCCCGCAGCTCGGCCAGCCGCGCGACGGCGTGCGCGACGACCGCGTCGTCCTCGTCGGCCAGGCGCTGGCGCAGCGTCGCCACGACACCGGTGAGGTCGAGCGGGGCGGGCACGTCGCTCGGCTCGCGCCGGCTCCCGTCGTCGGGTCGCGGGTCGACGAGGTCGAGGTAGACCGAGGGCTGCTCGTCCTCCGCCGCGACGGCGGTGACCAGCACCCGCTGGCGGGCCCGGGTCAGCGCGACGTGGAAGAGGCGGGTCTCGTCGTGACGGACGGCCGCGGCCGCACCGGCGCCGGTGCCGTCGCGCCCGGTGACGACGTCGACGAGCCGCTCGGAGCCCAGCAGCGAGCCGCGCTGGCGCAGGTCCGGCCACACGCCCTCCTGCACGCCCGCGAGGACGACGGTGTGCCACTCCTCGCCGGCGGCCGACTGCGGCGTCACCAGGGCGACCGCGTCCGGGTCGGGGCTCTGCGCGGCGAGCGAGTCGGCGGCGACGGCCTGGCTCGCGACGGCGTCGAGGAAGGAGTCCGGGCCGGAGGCCGGCAGGGCGTCCTGGTGCGCGGCCGCGGCGTCGAAGAGCGCGACCACCGCGTCGAGCGCGGCGTCGGCACGCGCACCGGCAGCCCCGCCGGACAGCGCCGTGGCCTGCCACCGCTCGGCGACGCCGGAGGCCCGCCACATCTCCCAGAGCACCACCTCGGCGCTGACCCCGGGCGCCCAGCCGCTCCCGTCGTCGTCGAGCGGTGCCGCGGCGCGACCGGCGGCGAGCACCTGCGCGACCCGGTGCAGCGGGGCCGCCTCGTCGCCGACGTGGGCCAGTCGGTCGGGGTCGAGGACGAGCCGGGACAGCAGCTCGTCGCTGCTGCGGGTACCGCCGGCGGCGAGCTCCTCGCGGCGCAGGGCCCGCCGCAGCCGCCGCACGGCAACGGCGTCGGCTCCCACGAGCGGGCTGGCGAGCAGGTCGAGGACGGTCGTGACATCGGGCGCCTCGAGCCGGCCCCGGGCGAGGTCGACGACGAGGCCCAGCAGCTGCAGGAGCGGTCGGGCCGCCGGCTCCTCGCGCAGCGGGACCCGCCGGGCGTCGGCGTCGACGGGGACACCGCGGGCGGCGAGGACCCGGCGCAGGGTCGCCTGCCGGGCGGCACCACGCACGATGACCGCCATGTCGCGCCACGCGACGCCGTCCCGCAGGTGGGCGGCCCGCAGCTCGTGGGCGATGAAGGCGGCCTCCTGCGCGCCGGAGTGGAGCACGTGGGCGGCGACGGTCCCCGGTCGGTCGACCGGGGTGGACCGCCGCTGGGCGCCGCCCCCGAGGGCGGCGATCTTGGGCGTCACCCGGGCCGCTGCGGCGTGGACCGACCCGGGCAGACGGTGCCCCCGGCCCAGGAGGAGGACCGGGCCAGTCCGGCCGGGCCACTCCCCGACGAGGTGGTGCGGATCCGCCCCGCGGAAACCCTGGACCGTGGCGTCCGGGTCGCCGACGAGGACGAGGTCGACCCCGCCGCCGGTGAGCGTGCGAAGGAGCCGGGCGGCCGGCGCGGTGAGCTCCTGGGCGTCGTCGACGACGACGGTGCGGATGCCGGCGCGCACGCGGTCGCGGGCCTCGCCGTCCACCTCGAGCAGCTCGGCGGCCGCCGTCAGCACCCACGCGGGGTCGAAGGCGCCCGGGCGCGACAGCGCGGTCACCTCGTCGTACTCACGGGCCACCTGCGCGGCGGCGACCCACTCGGGCCGCTCGTGGGCGGCGCCGAGCGCGGCGAGCCCGTCGGGGTCCACCCCGTGCTCGATGGCGCGCATCAGCAGGTCACGCAGCTCCTCGCGGAAGCCACGGGTGCGCAGGGCGAGCTCGAGGTCCTCGGGCCAGTCCGGCCGGGTCCCACCCTCCTCGTGGCCGGCGAGAAGCTCACCGAGGACCACGTCCTGCTCGGCGCCGGAGAGCAGCCGGGGGGCGGGCTGGCCGAGCAGGGCCGCCTGCTGGCGCAGCACCGCGAAGCCGAGCGACTGCATCGTGCGGGCCAACGGCTCGGTGGTCGCCCCGGTGAGGCCGGCCGTCACCGCGTCACGGGCCGCTGCGGCACCCAGCCGGGTCGCGGAGACGAGGAGGACCTCCTCGGGGGCACACTCCCCCTTCGCGATCCGGTCGAGCACGGAGGCGACGGCGACGCTCGTCTTGCCGGTCCCCGGACCCCCGAGCACGCGCACCAGGTCACCGCGGGCGGCGACGGCCGCTGCCTGGTCCTCGTCGGGACGCACCTCGGTCCCCGCCTCGCCGGTGACGGGAGCACGGAGCTGCACGGTCGGGATCTGCACTGTCACGGGACCATCCCATCACCGGTCACCGACAGCCGTGCGCAGGGAGGGCAGGTGCCCCGCTGTCCGCACTCCGAATGCGTCTGCCGCATTGTCCGTACCGCTAGGTAGGATCGTGTGACCCACAGCACCCAGTGGGTCGTCCACGCCCCGGAGGAACCGCATCATGAGCCCGACCGCGCCCGGCACCCGAGTCCAGCGGATGCCGCGTGCCCAGCGCCGCGCCCAGCTGCTCGACGCTGCACTCAACGTCTTCGTGTCCAAGGGCTACCACTCGGCGGCGATGGAGGACATCGCCGACGAGGCGGGCGTCTCCAAACCGGTGCTCTACCAGCACTTCCCGGGCAAGCTCGACCTCTACCTCGCGCTGCTCGACACCCAGTGCGACCACCTCGAGGCCCTCGTCCTGGAGGCCTTGGAGTCCAGCAACGAGCACGAGGAGCGGGTCTACGCGACGGTGCGCGCCTTCTTCGCCTTCGTCGCGGACGAGGGCGGCGCCTTCCGCCTGATCTACGAGTCCGACCTGACCAACGACCCCAAGGTGCGCCACCGCCTCGACGCGCTCGAGGCCCAGCTCGGCGACGCGATCGCCCAGCGGATCATGCAGGACACGACCCTGCCGCAGGAGCTCGCCGAGATGCTGGGGCTGGCGATGTCCGGCGCCGCGCAGGTGATGGCCCGCACGTGGCTGGCCCACGGCGACCAGTTCTCCCAGGAGGTCGCTGCCCAGGCCGCCGGTCACCTGGCGTGGCGGGGCATCGGCTCCTTCCCCGTCAACCGCATGGGCGCCGACCCCGCCCCGGACAGCGACTCGGGCAAGTGACACGATGGCACGCACAGCCAGCCCCACAACCCAAGGAGTGACCGTGGAGGTCAAGATCGGCGTGCAGAACGTCGCCCGCGAGCTCGTCCTGGACGCGAGCGGCACCGAGGACGAGATCGAGACCGCGGTGAAGAGCGCGCTCGACGGTGGCGCCCTCGTGCTCACCGACGACAAGGGCCGTCGCGTCATGGTCCCGGCCGGTGCGCTCGGCTACGTCGAGGTCGGCGAGCCCAGCCGCGGACGGGTCGGCTTCGGCGCCTGAGTCCCGCCCCACGAGCGGGCTGCCGCGCCGGCCGGTGCGTTCCTGAGTGTCACAACTTGCGTCACTCCAGTGCACTCGGACACTGTTGATCCGAACGGACCCACACGGGTCCCGAGCGCGCCCACCCGTCCGTGGGGGCGCAGAAGGAGTGATCAGCTGTGTGGACGATCATCGTCACGATCATCGTCGGCGCCATCATCGGTGCGCTGGCCCGCCTCGTCCTCCCGGGCAAGCAGAACATCTCCACCCTCGTCACGGTCATCCTCGGCATCCTCGGCTCCCTCATCGGGTCGTGGGCCTACACCGCACTCTCCGGCAACGAGACGACGAGCGGGATCGACTGGATCGCCTTCATCCTCGGCGTGATCGTCGCCGCGGTCCTCATCGTCATCTACGGGATGGTCGTCGGCCGCAAGGTCTGAGCCACCCGCGCACGACGAAGGGCGCCGTCCTGAGGAGCTTGCTCTGCAAGCGTCTCGAAGGGGGTCCGCTGAGCCAGCGGGCCCCCTTCGTCATGCCGTGGTGGTCGCACGACCCCGGGGAAGTGCGGCTCAGGCGGACAGGCCCAGGCGCCCCATGCGCAGCTGGTGACGGTCGGTCAGTCGCTGCATCAGCTCGCCCACCTCGTGCAGCGTGGCACCGGGCCGGTCGTGGCTGAGGCCGAGCACCAGCTCACTGAGCGCCTCCCGCTCGGCGGCGACCATCTGCCCCTGGGTGAGCGCCTCGCCGACGAGCCGCCGGCCCCACAGGGCGAGCGGACCGCCGCGTCGCGGGTCCTCGGCGATGCCGGCCCGCACCGCCGTGACGATCGTGTCGACGTCCCGGTGGCTGGTGCTCGCCTGCTCGATGATCACGCGGGAGTCGTCCGCGACGTACCGCGAGATCTCGAGGAAGAAGTCCGTGGCGATCCCGTCCCCGATGTAGGCCTTGACCAGGCCCTCGAGGAGGTTCCGGGGCCGGGTGCGGGCGTGGTACGCGTCGAAGGCGGGCCGGAAGGGTGCCATCGCGGCGTTGGGGTCACCGCCGAGCTCGACGATCCGGTCGGTGAGCAGCTCGTGGTTGTGGAACTCCGAGACCGCCATCCCGGCCAGGGCACGCTTGAGGGCGAGGTCATCGGCCATCTCCGAGTCCGCGGCCATGCGGGTGAAGCCCGAGATCGCGCCGTAGGCGATCACGCCGAGCAGCTCGATCGTGCCCTCTCGCTCGCGCTCCCCAAGACCCCCGGCGGACGAGGGAGTTGCCTGCTCGCTCATGCCCGCAGCCTAGTGCGAGCCCCGCGCGTGCGACTGACCCCCCGTCCGGCGGGTAGCATGGTCGTGACCAGCGGTGCCCGGTCGGCATCCTTTCCGGCTGGACGAGACGTCCGGCGCGGTCGCCCCACGCGTGGCAGACCGCTTGACTGACCTCCGATCGGCCCGTGCCACCCACGGCGCACGCAGCGCCGTCCACGCTGATCGAGAGACACATGACCGACGCGAGCACGTCCGAAATCACCGAACCCGTCGACGAGGCCGGCGAGGCCGTCCAGGCCACGCCCGACGTCGAGGGCACCGCCCCGCAGGCGGCCCAGCAGACCTTCGCGGACTTCGACGTCCACCCCGAGATCGTGGCCGCGCTGGCCGACGGCGGGATCATCCACCCCTTCCCCATCCAGGCGATGACCCTGCCGGTCGCCCTGGACCGGCACGACATCATCGGCCAGGCCAAGACGGGGACCGGCAAGACGCTCGGCTTCGGCGTCCCGATGCTCAACCGCATCGAGACCGACACCGACGACCCGCGCCCCCAGGCCCTCGCCGTCGCCCCC
The DNA here is from genome assembly GCF_029395675.1 of Janibacter cremeus. Taxonomy (NCBI): domain Bacteria; kingdom Bacillati; phylum Actinomycetota; class Actinomycetes; order Micrococcales; family Intrasporangiaceae; genus Janibacter; species Janibacter cremeus. The sequence continues at coordinate 3,408,329 of NZ_CP115184.1, read as the reverse complement.
ACCCGTGAGCTGGCCGGCCAGGTCGCCGCCGACCTCGAGCGGGCCGGCAAGAGGCTGGGCATCAAGGTGCTCACCGTCTACGGCGGTCGCGCCTACGAGCCGCAGATCGACGCGCTCAAGGCGGGCGTGCACGTCGTCGTCGGGACCCCCGGGCGCCTCATCGACCTGGCCCAGCAGAAGCACCTCGACCTGTCCGCCACGAAGACCGTCGTCCTCGACGAGGCCGACGAGATGCTCGACCTGGGCTTCCTGCCCGACGTCGAGAAGATCATGGCGATGACCAACCCGTCACGGCACACGATGCTCTTCTCCGCGACCATGCCCGGTGCGATCGTCGCGCTGGCCCGTCGCTACATGACCCAGCCGACGCACATCCGCGCGATGAGCGAGGACGGCGACGCCAAGGACAGCCACACCGTCAAGGCGACCGAGCAGTTCGTCTACCGGGCCCACGCGATGGACAAGGTCGAGATGATCGCCCGGATCCTGCAGGCCAAGGGCCGCGGGCTGACGATCATCTTCTCCCGCACCAAGCGCACCGCCGCCAAGGTCGCCGACGAGCTGGCCGACCGGGGCTTCGCTGCGGCGTCGATCCACGGTGACCTCGGTCAGGGTGCCCGCGAGCAGGCACTGCGGGCCTTCCGCAACGGCAAGGTCGACGTCCTCGTCGCCACTGACGTCGCCGCCCGCGGCATCGACGTCGACAACGTCACGCACGTCATCAACTACCAGTGCCCGGACGACGAGAAGACCTACGTCCACCGCATCGGGCGCACCGGTCGCGCCGGCAACACCGGGATCGCCGTGACCTTCGTCGACTGGGACGACGAGACCAAGTGGTCGATGATCAACCGCCAGCTCGACCTGGGCATCCCGGAGGCCTTGGAGACCTACTCCAGCAGCCCGCACCTCTTCACCGACCTCGACATCCCCGAGGGCACCAAGGGCCGCCTGCCCCGCTCGCAGCGCACCCGCGCCGGCCTGGACGCCGAGGAGCTCGAGGACGTCGGCGAGACCGGCAAGTCCGGTGGGCGTCGTCAGGGCGGCGGCCGCTCCGGGGGTCGTGACGGTGGCGGCCGTTCCGGTGGCCGTGACGGTGGCGGTCGCTCCGGCGGCGGACGTGACGGTGGCGGTCGCTCCGGCGGCGGACGTGACGGTGGCGGTCGCTCCGGCGGCCACGGCGAGGCGAAGGGGGACTCCGGCACCGCCGAGGGTCGGCCGCCTCGTCGCCGCAACCGTCGTCGCACCCGCGGCGGCCAGTCGCAGGCGGGCCAGCCCAACAACGGCTGACGCCTCACCCACCTCCCGAATCTCGGGTCACCCGATGAACCCCGGGTTCGCAAGAGTATGGAACTCCTGCGGACCCGGGGTTTCTCTTGTCGAGCACGAGGGTTGCGACTCCCCCTTCGCCCACGTGGCCTGGCCCCTGCAGCGCGACCACGCACTACCGACCCACATCAGGTGGTCAGCTGGTGCGCCACATCCCCTTCGGAGACGCACCACGTGACCACCTGATCACGCGGACCGCGCTCAGATGGCCTCGAGGATCCGCTCGGTGACCTCGCGGTAGGCCGACGCGCCCTTGCTGGAGCGGGCGGTGTCGAGGATGGAGCGCCCGGCCGCCGGTGCCTCGGCGAAGCGGACGGTGCGCGGGATGGGCGGCGAGAGCACCGGCAGCTGGTAGCGACCGCCGAGGTCGTCGAGCACCTCGCGGGCGTGGTTGGAGCGACCGTCGTACATGGTCGGCAGGATGCCGATGGTCTTCAGCTTCTTGTTCAGCAGCTTCTTGACGTCGCGCACTGTGTCGAGGAGCTGGCCGACGCCGCGGTGGCTGAGCATCTCGGCCTGCATCGGGATGATCAGGCCGGTCGCCGCGGTCAGCGCCGCCAGCGTCAGCACCCCCAGGCTCGGGCTGCAGTCGAGGAGGATCACGTCGTAGTCGGTGCGCACCTCCTCCAGGACCGACTGGAGGATGAACTCGCGCCCGGGCCGGGTCAGCAGCTGCGCCTCCGCCCCGGCGAGGTCGATCGTCGACGGGAGCAGGTCCACGCCCTCGCTGGCCTCGAGGATCGCGTCGGCGACCTCCGCCTGGCCGAGCAGCACCTCGTGGATGGACACCTCGACGACGTCGGGGTCGATCCCCAGGCTGAAGGTCAGGCTCGCCTGGGGGTCGAGGTCGACGAGCAGCACCCGCCGCCCCTCCTCGGCCATCGCCGCACCGATCGATGCCACGGACGTTGTCTTGGCGACACCGCCCTTCTGGTTCGCGACGGCGATGATCGCTGACTTCTTGGCTCGTGCCACCGGTGATACCCCTCCTCGAGGTGCGGGACTGCGAGGTCATCCTCGCAGGTCGGGTGCGCCTGCACGCGAAGGTCCCCCGCGTGACCCAGCACACTCAGACCGAGGCGACCTGCCCGATGCGCCCCTCGCGGAAGGCCTCGACGAAGAGTGCGTGGTCGTCCCGGACCCGCTGCGCGTACCCCACCCCGAAGTCGACGATCTCCCGGACGAACTCCTCCTCCCGCCCCTGCAGCACCTCGACGATCGCCTCCTCCGTCTGGAAGTCGACGACCGTGTGGTCGCTGTCGGCGTCGGAGACGCAGTGGATCTTGGCGGTCGCCCGACCGAGCGCGTCGACGACCGGCTCCATGTCGGCCGGCTCGTTCAGCTCGTCCCAGGACAGGTCGAGCTCGTACGGCGAGACCTCGTCGACGAGGAAGCCGACGCCGTCGATCGTCGTGTACCCGAGCAGCGGGTCGGCGTGCACCTGCAGCGCGCGCTGGCTGATGACCGTCCGCTCCCCCTCGTGGGTGAAGAGCTCCGCCATCCTCGGCACCTCGACGACGTCCGCGAGCGCGGGCCGGTTGGCCTGCTTCATCGACAGGACGATGTCGTTCTCGTGCGCCTCGTTGAACCCCTCGATGAGGATGCTGTAGGCAGGCAGGCCCGCGCTCCCGATGCCGAAGCCCGAGCGGCCCACCACGTCCTTGACCTGGTAGAAGGTCTCCCGCTCCACCCGCTTGGCCTCGGGGATCGTCTCCAGGTACCGCCGGTAGGCCTCGAGCACCACGTCCCGTTCGGCCTCCTCCAGGCGACGGACCCCCTTCCCGTCGGTGAACCAGCGTCCGTCACCACCGATCTCGGTCATCGAGTCGAGCATCGCCGCCCGGCTCTGCCGACGGGCCTGCTGCAGTGTCGTGTGGAGCGCACCGGTCGTGTTGCCCAGCCGCAGCGCGAACTCCTCGTCGCCGCTCCCCTCGACGAAGCCGTGCAGCCGCTCGAGGTAGGCCCGCAGGTAGCCGGCGGCCAGGTCGCGCACGGTCTGCTCCGGCAGCGCCTTCTGCCACGCCATGACCGCGAAGCCGGCGACGAAGCGGCGCAGGTCCCACGCGAAGGGCCCCACGTACGCCTCGTCGAAGTCGTTGACGTCGAAGACGAGCTCACCGTGGGAGTTGATGTAGGTCCCGAAGTTCTCCGGGTGCAGGTCACCGTGGATCCACACCCGGCCGGTGCGGTCGTCGACCCAGGGCTGCTCGGAGGCGGCGAGGTCGCGGTGGAAGAGGCACGCGGTCCCGCGGTAGAAGGCGAAGGGGTTGTCGGCCATCTTGCGGTACTTCACCCGGAAGGCGGCCGGGTCGGCCCGCATCAGGTCGGCGAAGGCGGTCTCGAGCGTCTCGATGACGTACTGCTGGCGGTGGCTGTCGCTCATGGGCCGACGGTAGCGCCCCCGGGTGGGGAGCGGCTGGACGGCTCAGCGCAGGAGTGGCGTGGCACCGGAGGCGATGGCCTCGATGCGCGCGAGCGACTCCGGCGACGTGGTGTTCTCCCCCAGCCGATTGGTCTTGCCGTCCCCGTGGAAGTCGCTGCTGCCGGTGACGACGAGGTCGAGGGCGGCGGCGAGGTCGCGCGCGAGACCGCGGCCGGTGTCGTCGAGGTCACGGTGGTCCGCCTCGATGCCCACGAGCCCGGCCTCGGCGAGCATCGCCACGTCGTCGCCGTCGACCGCGCGTTGGCGTCGCACGGCGAAGGGGTGGGCGAGGACGGGCACCCCACCGGCGGCCCGCACCAGGCGCACCGCGTCGACGGTCGCGGTGGCGTAGTGGGGCTCGTAGAAGGCCGAGCCGTTGTGCAGCCAGCGCGCGAACACCTCACTGCGGTCGTGCGCGAGCCCCTTGGCAACGAGCGCATCGGCCAGGTGCGGGCGGCCCAGCGAGACCGGCCCCTCGGGAACCTGCGCCAGGACGTCCTCCCAGGTCACGGGGAAGCCCTCGGCGGCCATGTGCTCGACGATCCGCTGCAGCCGCGGCACCCGGTCCTCGCGGGTGCGGCGCATCTCCTCGGCCAGCTGCGCCTCGTCGGGGTCGAAGAGGTAGGCCAGCAGGTGCACCGAGCGCCGGTTGTGGCGCGTGGACAGCTCGGCCCCGCGCACGAGGGTGATGCCGTGCCGCTGCGCCGCGGCGGCGGCCTCGGCCCAGCCCACGGTCGTGTCGTGGTCGGTGAGCGCGATCGTGCTCAACCCGGCCTCGGCGGCCTGGGCGACGAGCTCCGCGGGCGCGTCCGTCCCGTCGCTCCGGGCGGAGTGGGTGTGCAGGTCGATCACATCGCCACCATATGACCTCCCGGCGGTGACGGACGAGCGACGGTCGACCTCGTGGCAGCCGGTGACGTCGAGCCCACCCGGGAGGAGCTGTGCGGCCGTAGACTGGGTCACCGGGAGGAGCCATGGTGCAGGACGAGTTCACGATCCGGTCGGCGACGCCCGGGGACGAAGGGGGCATCGCCGCCCTCTTCACCGGGCTCGACCCCGAGTCGGCCCGGATGCGCTTCTCCCACTCCGTCTCGACGCAGGAGCTCGCCGCGCTCGCGGCCCTGCATCCCGGCACCACCTCCCTCGTCGCCCTGCACGCGGGGACGGTCGTCGGCGAGGCGCGGTACGAGCGGACGGACGAGGGTCAGCCACCCGAGCTCGCGATGGCCGTCGCCGTCGGCCGGCAGGGCCACGGCCTGGGTGCCCGACTGCTCGCGGCCCTGCGGGAGCGGGCCCGCGCGGACGGCCTGCTGACCCTTCGCGCCGTCGTGCGCACCGACAACCGCGCCATGCTGCGGCTGCTGCGCACGACGAGCACGGCGATCGCCGCCCCGGTCGAGGAGGGCGAGGTGGTCTTCGACCTCGCGACCGACGACCTGATGCCGCCGTGGCCGGTCGGGGGCCCCTCGCGCAAGGTCCTCATCGAGACGCGGAGCCTCGTCGACACCCCCGAGGTGCAGGCGCTGTGGGAGGCCGGCGTCGAGGTGCGCAAGTGCCAGGGCCCGACCAACGAGGCCGGACGCACCTGCCCGGCCCTCGAGCACGGGGAGTGCCGGCTCGCCGACTCCGCGGACGCCGTGGTCAGCCTGCTGCCCCAGGACGACCCGACCTGCCGGCTCATCGCCGACGACCACGCCGCCCACCGGGGTGAGGCCCTCGTGGCCCGGAGCCAGGCGGAGTGGCGCGACGCGGCGCCCGGGCTCACCGAGTAGGGCTCAGCGCGGTCCCGGCCAGTTCGGGCGACGCTTCTCCGCGAAGGCCCGCACGCCCTCGGCGCGGTCGGCGCTGAAGGCGGTGTCGTGCCAGCGGGCGTCCTCGAGGTCGAGCCCCTCGTCGATGGTCAGGTCCAGGCCACCACGCATGGCCGCCTTGGCGTTGCGCACCCCGACCGGCGAGTGCCGGCCGATGGTGGCGGCCATCGCGAGCGCCTCCCCCTTCGCGTCCTCGACGACCCGGTCGACGAGGCCGAGGCGCGCGGCCTCCGGGCCGTCGACGCGACGGGCGGTGAAGATCAGGTCCGCGGCCCGCGACCACCCGATGCGGCGGGTGAGCAGCTGCGTGCCGCCACCGCCGGGGATGACCCCGACCGAGACCTCGGGCAGCGCGAAGGAGGCCTTCGGCCCCGCCACGATGAGGTCGCACGCGAGGGCGAGCTCGCACCCCCCGCCGAGGGCGTGCCCGTCCACGGCGGCGATGGTCGGGACCGGCAGGTCGTACAGGGCGCGGTAGGCCCGGCGGTTGCCGGGTCGCTGCGCCCGCAGGTCGTCGTCGCTGAAGCCGTTGCGCTCCTTGAGGTCGGCCCCGACGCAGAACGCCTTCTGGTGGCTGGAGGTGACCACGACCGCCCGCACACCCGGGTCGGCCCGCAGCTCGTCACCGGCCGCCACGAGGGCCTGCGCCATGGCCGTCGACACGGCGTTCATCGCCTCGGGCCGGTCGAGGACGACCTCGACGACACCGTCGTCGAGGCGGTCGATACGGACGAGGGGCGCGGTGGAGTCGGTCATGGGGTCCTTGTTTTCAGGTGGGTCGGGGACGTGGAGTCGCAGGAGCCTAGGCAGTTGCGCAAGGTGGTCGCAGGAGCCTAAGCAGTTGCGAGGGTCAGGGACGGGAGAGCAGCGCGGCGATGCCCTGACCGACACCGATGCACATGGTGATGATCGCGTGGTCGTGGCCGTCGTCGGCCATCGACATCCCGCCGGAGAGGGCGATGCGCGCACCGCTCATGCCGAGCGGGTGCCCGAGGGCGATGGCGCCGCCGTGGGGGTTGACGCGCGGGTCGTCGTCGGCGATGCCCAGCTCGCGCAGGACGGCCAGGCCCTGCGAGGCGAAGGCCTCGTTGAGCTCGATGACGCCGACGTCGTCGAGGGAGACACCCGTGCGCTGCACGAGCCGCTGCACGGCCGGGGCGGGGCCCATCCCCATGACGCGCGGCTCCACGCCGACGGCGGTCACCGCGTCGATCCGGGCGAAGGGGGTCAGCCCGTGCTTGTCGACGGCCTCCTCCGAGGCGACGAGCAGCGCTGCCGCGCCGTCGTTGACGCCGGAGGCGTTGCCGGCCGTGACGCTGCCCCCCTCGAAGAGCGGCCGCAGCCCGCCGAGCGCCTCGAGCGAGGTCGCGCGCGGGTGCTCGTCGGTGTCGACGACGAGGGGCTCGGCCTTGCGCCGGGGTACGGAGACCGGGACGATCTCGCGGGCCAGGCGCCCGGAGGCGATCGCGGCCGCGGCCTTCTCCTGCGAGCGCAGGGCGAAGGCGTCCTGGTCCTCGCGCGCGACGGCGTGGTCGACGGCGACGTTCTCCGCGGTGCGGGGCATCGGGTCGGTGCCGTACATCCGCTCCATCTCCGGGTTGACGAAACGCCACCCGATCGTCGTGTCCTCGAGGGTCATGGACCGGGAGAACGGGCCGGCCGCCTTGGGCACGACGAAGGGGGCACGGCTCATGCTCTCCGCTCCCCCGGCGATCATCAGGTCGGCGTCACCGGCACGGATCGCGCGGGCGGCGTACCCGATCGCGTCGAGGCCGGAGCCGCACAACCGGTTGATCGTCGTCCCGGGCACACCGACCGGCAGCCCGGCGAGCAGCGCGGCCATCCGCGCGATGTTGCGGTTGTCCTCACCGGCCTGGTTGGCGTTGCCGAGGACGACGTCGTCGACGACGGCGGGGTCGAGGTCGGGGTGCCGGGCGACGAGCTCGCGGATGACGTGTGCGGCGAGGTCGTCGGGACGCACCGTGGCCAGCGCACCGCCGTACTTCCCGACGGGCGTGCGGACCCCGTCGACGAGGTAGGCACGGCGCACCGCAGCGCTCACGCGGCGCCTTCCTGCTCCGTCAGGCGCGCGCGGCCCGCGTCGGTGAGGACGCGCTCCTTGCCCTCGGTCACGACGAGCGGCGGCTCGGCCTTGTAGAGGTCGGCGCGCACGGCGGGGTCGAGCCCCACCTCGCGGGCGGCCTGGTGGGCCTCGAGCTTGTCCATCCGCCCGTCGTTGTCGGCGAGGCGCTGGAGGAACGCGCGGGCGGGGTCGGCCACGCCGGGGGCCTCCGCGGACTGCGGGTCGGGCAGGTCGACGAGGGCCTCGAGCTGGGCGATGACACCACGGACGGTCTCGCGCCAGGAGGCGGCCGTCTGGGCGAGGTCGGTGGGCGCACCGCCGCTGCCCTGCCAGGTGCGCTTGGGGTGGCGGCGCAGGTACTCGCGCTCCAGCTCGAGCATCCGGGCGGTGTGGTGGGCGAACTGCTCGGCGCTGCCGTGCAGGAAGACCCAGTTGCGGGTCTCGTGGGCGCTCTTGCCCTGCTTCTCCAGCTCCTCGTCACTGAGCTGGGATGCGGGGACACCCTGGGTGGCGTCGTTCATGATCGTTCCCTTCGTCGTGCGGTCGGGCTCTCGTGCGTCAGTCGAGCCGACGCAGCTGGTCGCGGTACACGGTGGAGTTGGTGAGGTACTCGCCGACGCCGAAGCGGACCCACTCCGCTGCCTCGTCGGGCGCGGGGCGCGCCTTCGCGGGCACCCCGACGGCCAGGGACCCCGCGGGGACGTCGGCGTGCTCGGTGACCACGGCGCCGGCGCCGACGACCGAGCCCGAGCCGATCCGCGCGAAGTTGAGCACCACGGAACCGGACCCGATGAGGCACTCGTCACCGACGGTGCACCCCTCGAGGTGGACGTTGTGCCCGACGACGCAGTCGGCACCGACGGCGGTGGGCTGCTCCTCGATGCAGTGGATGATCGTGCCGTCCTGGATCGAGGTGCGCTCGCCGATGATGATCTCGCCGAAGTCCGCCCGCAGGACGGCGGTCGGCCACACGGACGCCTGCTCCCCGAGGGTCACCGCACCGATGACCACGGCGTCGGGATGGACGAAGGCGGAGTCGGGGATGACCGGCTCCCGGTCCCCGAGGGCGTAGACGGGCACGTCAGACCACCTCCTCTCCCACCAACGGCATGCTGGCGTACAGGCGCAGGGCGTTGCCACCGAGGACCGCCGGGACGGTCTCCGCCGGCACGAGGTCAGCCACCGCGCGGGCGTTGACGTCCGCGCCGGGGACACCGGGCCAGTCGGTCGCGAAGATCATCTTGCGAGCGAGCCTGTCCAGGCCGGCCGCGGCGTAGTACTGCGGCAGGCGCTTGGGCGGCAGGCCCGACAGCTCGATCCACACGTGCGGGTTGCTCATGGCCATGAAGGCCGCCTGCTCGTACCACCAGCCGCGACCACCGTGGGCCAGGATGATGTCGAGCTCCGGGAAGTCGCGCGCCACCGGCAGCAGGTAGGTCGGGTCGGCGTACTCGTTGGCCGACCCGGAGAAGGTCGAGGTGCCGCAGTGCACGACGAGCGGCGCCCCCTCCTCGACCAGCACCTGGTAGGCCGGGTAGAGCATCGGGTCGTCGCAGCGGAAGCCGCCGTGCACCGGGTGCAGCTTCAACCCCGCTGCACCGTGCCCGAGCTGGCGGCGGACCTCCGCCGCGATCGGGTGGTGCAGGTGCGGGTTGACGTTGGCCATCGGGCGGAACCGCTGCGGGTTGTGCTCGACGATCGGCAGCAGATCGTCGAAGAGCTGCATGCCGGTCGCCTTCGGGCTGTACTCGCAGAAGAGCACGGCGACGTCGACGCCCTGGTCCGCGAAGAGCTCGTCGATGACCGCGGGGCGGGGGCGGCCCTCGCCGTCCCAGGCCCGCTCGAGCAGGCCCTCGGGCCCGAACTGGCGGGCCCAATCGACCCACGACTGGGAGAGCGAGGAGAGGACGGGCACGTGGACGTGCGCGTCGACGAGGGGGTGTCCGTCGAGCACGGCGCCTCAGAGGTCCTTGACCATCGCGGTGTCGACCCCGATGGGGCCGGTCTTGTGCGAGCCGCCCGGGGCACCGAGTGGCTCGTCACGTCCCTCGAGGACCTCCGTGAAGAAGCGTCGGTTGTCCTCGATGTGCTCGGTCATGTCCTCGGCGACACGACGGTCCTGGCTGATCGCCTCGACCGGGCAGACCGGCTCGCAGGCTCCGCAGTCGATGCATTCCTTGGGGTTGATGTAGAGCTTGCGCTCCCCCTCGTAGATGCAGTCGACCGGGCACTCCTCCGTGCAGGACTGGTCCATGATGTCGAGGCAGTCCCCGGCGATGACGTAGGGCATGTCGATTCCTCTCTCAGGCGGGCTGCGGTACGGCGGGCTGGTTGTCGGTGGAGTGGCCCGGGAAGAGCTGCGCGTCGGGGTCGATGTGGACCGCGGCGTTGTTGACGGCCGTGGCGACCTCACCGAAGCCGACCGCGATGAGACGCACCTTGCCGTCGTAGTCGGTGATGTCGCCGGCGGCGAACACCCCCGGGACATTGGTGCGCATGGCCGGGTCGACGACGAGGTGCCGGTTGTCGTGCAGCTCGACCCCCCACTCACGAAGGGGGCCCAGGTTCGCCGTGAAGCCCAGGGCGGCCACCAGCTTGGTGCAGGGAAGGGTGCGGGGCTCCTCCCCCTTCCCCTTGGGCGTGACGGTGACCGACTCGAGCCGGTCGCCACCGAGGGTCTCGGTGACCTGCGCGTTGAGGACCACCTCCACCGGCGCCGCCTCCATCTGCGCGACGGAGCCGTGGTGGGCGCGGAACTTGTCGCGACGGTGCACGAGGGTGACCGACTTGGCGATCGGGTGGAGCATGTTGGCCCAGTCCACCGCCGAGTCCCCGCCACCGACGATGACGACGTCCTGGCCGGCGTACTCCGCGGAGCTGGGCACGAAGTACTCCAGTCCGCGGCCGAGGAAGTCCTCGCCCGCCGGCAGGGTGCGCGGGGTGAAGGTCCCGATCCCGCCGGTGACGACCACCGCGCCGGCGTCGATCGTCTGGCCGGCACTCGTGGTGACGAGCAGTCGCTCACGGCCCTGCTCGTCGGTGACGTGCTGCAGGTCCTGCGCCTCCTGACCCAGGACGTACGTGGGCTCGTAGGGGGCGGCCTGCTCGACGAGGTTGGAGATGAGCGTGCGGCCCGAGACGGCCGGGAAGCCGGCGATGTCGAAGATCTCCTTCTCCGGGTACATCGCCGTGACCTGGCCGCCGACCTGGCTGAGACTGTCGATGACGGCGGTGCTCAGGCCGCGGACGCCGGCGTAGTAGGCCCCGAAGAGTCCCACGGGACCGGCTCCCACGATGAGCACGTCGACTGTCGTGGTGCTCATGACACCGCCTCCTTGGCGTCGAGCTCCTTGACCAGGGCCCGCACCTTGAATCGTTGCATCTTACCGGTGGCCGTCTTCGGCAGCTCGTCGACGAAGTAGATCCGTCGCGGTCGCTTGAAGGACGCGAGCCCCGCACGACACCACTCGTCGATCTCGGCGGCGCTCACCTCGGAGCGGGTGACGACCGCGGCGACGGGCTTGACGAGGCCGTCCTCGTCCTCCTGGCCCACGACGGCGCACTCGACGATCGCGTCGTGGTCGAGGAGACGGTCCTCCACCTCGGTCGGGCTGACCCAGATGCCGCCGGCCTTGAGCAGGTCGGTCGAGCGGCCCATGCAGGTGTAGTACCCCTCCGCGTCCCGGACGTAGGTGTCGCCGGTGTTGATCCACTCGCCCTGGAAGACGTCGCGGGTGGCCTCCGCCCGGCGCCAGTAGCCCAGGGCCGCGGAGCCTCCGCGCACGAAGAGCGTGCCCGGCTCCCCGTCCGGCACGAGCGCGCCGTCGAGGTCGCGGATCTCCAGGTGGTACCCGGGGACGGCCTGACCCGTCGTGCCCGGCTTGATCTCACCGGGACGGTTGGACAGGAAGATGTGCAGGCACTCCGTCGAGCCGATCCCGTCGAGGATCTCCAGACCGAAGCGCGAGAGCATCCGTTCCTGGACGCCGGGCGGCAGCGGCTCGCCGGCCGAGGCACCCAGACGCACACCTGCGAAGGTGTCGTCCGGGATGTCGCTGGCGAGCAGGCCGGCGTAGAACGTCGGGACGCCGAAGAAGAGGGTCGGCGCCCCCTTCGCGACCCGCTCGGCCATCCCGGCAGGAGTCGGGCGCGCGGGCTCGAGCACCGACGTGGCGCCCACGGACAGCGGGAAGAACATCGAGTTGCCGATCCCGTAGGCGAAGAAGAGCTTCGCCACGGACAGGCACCGGTCCTCCGGCGTGATCCCGAGCACCTGCGTGCCGTACGTGTCGCTGACGATGCGGATGTTCTCGTGGCGGTGCATCGCCCCCTTCGGCTTGCCCGTGGTGCCCGAGGTGTAGAGCCACAGGGCCCAGGAGTCGGACCCAGCCGGGACCGGGGCGCGGTCCGCGGCGTCCGCGGCCGCGCCGCGGGCGACGAGGTCCTCCCAGCTGAGCTGGTCGGCGCCCTGGACGGCGTCAGCGTGCTCCCCCGGGTCGCCGTCCCAGACGACCTGCTTCAGGTCGGGGCACTGGGCGGTGGCGCGGGCCACGGCCTCGGCGTAGGTGGAGCTCGCGACGAGGGTCACGGCACCGGAGTCGGCGATGATCTCGGCCAGCTCGCTCGGGCCGTACATCGTCGAGACGGGGACCGCCACGAGGCCACCGCGCATCGCGCCGAGGACCCCGGCGAAGAGCGGGATGTCGTCGTTGGCGACGAAGACGACGCGGTCGTCGCGGCGCATCCCCAGGGAACGCAGGCCCGCGGCGGCCCGGCCGGTGAGCTCGACGAGCTCGTTGTAGGTGACGCTCTGCGTGGGAGTCTCGACGGCCGGGTGGTCACCGCGCTCGGCGGCCACCCGGTCGACGAGCCAGGCTGCAGCGTTGAAGCCGGCTTCCGTCATGGATCAGACCCTTTCCAGGTTGTACTCGCCCTTTTGCCCGGAGCCGTAGCGACGCAGGGCACCGTCGGGGCCGGAGGCGTTGGGACGGATGAAGATCCAGTTCTGCCACGCGGTGAGGCGACCGAAGATCTTCGTCTCCATCGTCTCGGGGCCGACGAAGCGGTGGTTGGCCTCCATGCCGGTGAGGGCATCGGGGCTGAGCGCGGCACGCTCCTCGAGGATGATGCGCAGCTCCTCCTCGAAGTCGATGTCGTCCAGCGCCATCGTCACGAGTCCGGCCTCGTCCGCAGCGGCGGAGTCGAGGTCCTTGCCCTTGGCGGCGCGGGCGGTGGCCAGGTCCTCGTCCCGCCCGAAGAAGCGCGACTCGAGGCGGGTGAGGCCGTTGCCCATCGGGTACCGGCCGTCATTGACCTCCGTCAGGCGGATGGTCGCCGGGGCGGCGTCCGGGTCGACGTCCTCGTAGACGCCCTCGAGCATGTACTGGCGGTCCGCGGCGAGCGCGAGCTCCAGCAGGGTGCCGACGAAGGCCGATCCCGGCTCGATGACCGCGATGAGGCTGCGCGAGGTGACGTCCAGGCGCTTGAGCGTGCGCTTGAGGTAGTGGTTGACCTCGTTGACGAACCAGTGGTCGGCCCACTCGGTGAGCTTCTCGTCGTGGGCGAGCACGAGGCCCTGGTCACCGACGGCCCGCAGCACCCAGGTGCCGATGAGCAGCTCGTTGGTGCGCAGGTGGAGGATCAGGTCGTCGAGCTCGCGGGCGAGCGCCAGCGGGTAGTAGTCCACGCCCTGCGCACGGGCGGCCTCGGCGTCGGCGGGCGGCTGCTCGGTCGGCGCGGAGACGGTGATGTCGGCGCGGCGGCCGGCGCGGTCGATGGTGGCGCTGACGTGGCGGTAGCTGATCGTGTCGCCGTCGATGGTGCGCTCCAGCTCGGTCAGCTGCACCCCCTCGCCGGCCGCGCCGGTGCGGGGGGACTGCGCGGCGGCGGCCTTGGCCCGGTTGCTGATCTCCTCGTCCCAGGAGCCACGCGGGAAGGTCGCGTCGATGAAGCCCCAGTCCACGGCGGTGTCACCGCGGTAGCCCTCGGACTTCGTCGCGAAGAGGTCGGCGCGGTCCTTGCGCACCATGCGCTTGTCGACGACGCGCGTCAGGCCGCCGGTCCCCGGGAGGACACCCAGCAGGGGCACCTCGGGGAGGGAGACGGTCGAGGAGTTGTCGTCGACGAGGACGATGTCGTCGCAGGCGAGGGCGAGCTCGTAGCCACCACCGGCGGCGGTGCCGTTGAGGGCGGCGATCCACTTCTGGCCGGAGTTGGCCGTGGCGTCCTCGATGCCGTTGCGGGTCTCGTTGGTGAACTTGCAGAAGTTGACCTTCCAGCTGTGCGGGGATCCCGCGAGCATCCGGATGTTGGCGCCGGCGCAGAACATCCGCTCGATCCCACCGGTCATGACGACCGCCTTGACCTCCGGGTGCTCGAAGCGCAGCCGCTGGACGACGTCGTAGAGCTCGATGTCGACACCGAGGTCGTAGGAGTTCATCTTCAGCTCGTAGCCGGGGACGAGGCCCCCCTGCTCGTCGACGGCCAGCTTGACCGTGGCGACCTCACCGTCGTACTCGACGCTGAAGTGGCGGTACCGCTCGGGCGAGGTGCGGAAGTCGACGACGGGCGGCGCCCCCGTCGTCTGCTCGTCGCCACCGCTGCTCGCGGGGGCCTGCTCGATCGTGGACTCGCTCACGTGGAAAACCTTCCGTCGTTCCGGTCGGGCGTCGCGGAGTGACCACGACGTCGGGGTACCCCTTCATCTTCTACATTACTCATGCGTTCCGTCAAGGGGTTGTAGTATTTATTTATCCGACGCCGAGAAGCCGTCGAGCCCGCTCGCCGTCCCCGCGGAACTCGTGCACGGTGCTGGAGTGGACGATCCGCCCCTTCTCCATCACGGCCACGCGGTCGGCGACGGTGAAGGCCGCGCGCAGGTCCTGCTCGACGATGAGGACGGTGATGCCCTCCCCCGCGAGCTCGCGCACGATGCCCGTGACCTGCTGGACGATCGCCGGGGCGAGCCCGTCGGAGGGCTCGTCCAGGAGCAGCACACGGGGGCCGAGCAGCAGTGCCCGGCCGATGGCGAGCATCTGCTGCTCGCCCCCGGAGAGCTGGTCGCCGCGGTTGCCGCGCCGCTCGCGCAGGCGGGGCATGAGCTCGTAGACGCGCTCGAGCGTCCAGTCACCCGAGTGCTTGCCCTCGGCGATGCGCAGGTTGTTGTGGACGGTCAGCGGGGCGAAGACCCGTCGGCCCTGGGGGACGATGGCGACACCGGACCGGGCACGGGCGTGCGTCGGCAGGCGCGTGATGTCCTCGTCGCCGACGTGGATGCTGCCCCCGAGCGTCTGGACGAAACCCATGATCGTCGACATCAGCGTCGTCTTGCCGACGCCGTTGCGCCCGAGCAGCGCCACGGTCTCGCCGGCGCCGACGTGCAGGTCGACGCCGGTGAGGACGGTGCTGCCGCCGTACCCCGCCTCCACGCCCTGGATCCTCAGGTCCGCTCCGGACGTGCTCATCGGGTGACCTCCTCGGTCGTGGCGGGCACCGGGGGCAGCGCCGGGTCGGTCGGTGTCTCGTGGAAGAGCTCCTCCATGGAGCCCTCGCCGAGGTAGGCCTTCTGGACCTCGGGGTCCTCGCGCACCTCGTCGGCCGGGCCGTCGGCGATGAGCGCCCCCAGGTGGAGCACGCTGACCCGGTCGGCCAGCTGGAAGACGAGCTCCAGGTCGTGCTCGATGATCACCACCGTGAGGTCCGCCGGCAGCGAGCGGACGAGGTCGCCGAAGCGCTGGCTCTCCGCCGGGGACATCCCGGCGGCGGGCTCGTCCAGCAGGAGCAGCTTCGGTCGGGTCGCGAGGGCGACCGCCACCTCGAGCTGGCGACGCTCGCCGTGGCTGAGGTTGCCGGTCATGATGTGCGACCGGTCGGTGAGGCCGACGTCGGCGACGCACTGCTCCGCGAGGTCGTCGATGTCGCTCGTGCGCCTCGCCGAGGACGTCAGCCACGACATCCCCTTGCCGGCCACCCGCTGCGCCGCGAGCGCGACGTTGTCCAGCGGGTTCATCGACAGGAAGAGCGAGCTGTGCTGGAAGGTCTTGCCCAGCCCCTGCCGGGCGCGCCACGCGGCGGACCGACCCGAGACGTCCGTGCCGGAGAAGAGCACCTGCCCGGAGGTGATCGGCAGCCCACCGGCGATGAGGTTGAACAGCGTCGACTTCCCTGCTCCGTTGGGCCCGATGAGGGCGTGCCTGCCCCCCTTCGCCACATCGAGGCTGACGTCGTCCACGGCGACGAGCGCGCCGTACTTCTTGGTGACGTTGCGCAGGCTCAGCGCGGGGACCTCGGGGTGCACGTCGGTGGTCATGCGCTCTTCTCCTGGGTGCGTCGGGTCAGCAGGCCACGCCAGTCGGTGCCGGCGAAACCACGGGGCAGCAGGTAGACGGCGAGGATGAAGACGACGCCCAGCAGCAGCGGGCCCCGCCCGCCGAGCACGGCCCCGATGTCGTCCCGCACGATGGTCACGACCGCGGCGCCGAGCACCGCACCCCAGAGCCGCCCGCGGCCACCGAGGACCACGGCCAGCAGGGCCATCGCGGAGACCTCGAAGCCGAGATCGGCCGGGGAGACGAAGCGGGTCTGCGCCACCCACATCGACCCGGCGGCGCCCGCCACCGCGCCGGCGATGGCGTAGACGGCGAGCTTGAGCCGGAAGGTGTCGTAGCCGATCGAGGCCATCCGCTCCTCGTTGTCCCGCAGGCCGCGGAGGGAGCGGCCCAGGGTCGTGCGCGAGGTCCACCAGATGACGGCGAAGCCGAGGAGGAAGACGAGCAGGATCCACCAGTAGCGGATGCCCGCCAGCGTCACCGCCTCGCCACCGGGCGCCAGGGTGATCGAGGGGATGCCGTAGAGGCCGTTGCTGCCGCCGGTCAGCCCGTCCCAGCGCAGGGCGAGCACGTGGGTCAGCTCGGCGACGGCCAGGGTCAGCATGAGGAAGTACGTCCCCTTCGTGCGGACCATGAGCACGCCGGTCAGGAGCGCGAAGAGCCCGCCGGTGACCACCGCCGCCAGCAGGGGGACGGGAGCGAAGGCGTCGACGTCCCGGGTCACCAGCGCGGCCGTGTAGGCACCGACGCCGAAGGGGGCGGCGTGCCCGAGCGAGGGCATCCCGGAGACACCGACGAGCAGGTCGAGGCTCACCGCGAGGAGCGCGAGGGCGAGGACGCGGCTGAGCACGTTGGCCGAGTCCGCCGGCAGGACCAGCGGTACGGCGACGAGCGCCAGCACGACGAGGGCGGCGATGACCGCGGAGGAGCGGGGGCGCATCATGCCGCCACCTCCTTCCGGCCGAGCAGGCCCTGGGGGCGCAGCAGCAGGATCAGACCCATGGCACCGAAGACGAGGAAGGACGCGTGGTTCGGCAGGAGGGAGACGCCGAGCGTCTCGATCTGGCCGATGACCAGCGCCCCGACGAGCGCGCCGCTGACCGAGCCGAGGCCGCCGATGACGACGACGACGAGGCCGAGCAGGAGCACCCGGTTGTCCAGGCCGGGATAGGCGGAGAGGATCGGCCCGCCGATCACGCCGCCGGCGGCCGCGAGGGCGGCGCCGGCGGCGAAGACCCCGGTGACGAGGCGCTTGGTGTCGACCCCGAGGGCGGAGACCATCTGCGGGTCGACGACCGAGGCCCGCACGAGCGAGCCGACGCGGGTGCGCTCGATGACGTAGAGCGCACCGACGGCCAGCAGCCCACCGACGATGATGACGATCAGCCGGTAGACCGGGTAGGACTGGCCGAAGACCGACATGCTGCCGTCCAGGCCCGCCGGTGCGGGGACCGTCTGCACCTCGTTGCCGAACTGCATCGAGATCAGGTCGGCGGCGACGAGTGCGATGCCCAGGGTGAGCAGCGCCTGGTCCAGGTGGCCGCGGTTGGCCACCGGTCGGACCATCGCGGACAGCCCCCAGCCACCCAGGCCACCGAGGACGGCCGCGAGGACGACCGCCCCCGCGAAGGCCAGCAGGGTGACCGTCGTCCCGCCCCCGAAGAGCGCGACGGCGATGTAGGCGCCGACGAGGTACGTGGCCCCGTGGGCGAGGTTGAGGACGTCCATGACGCCGAAGACGAGGGACAGTCCGAGTGCGATGACGAAGAGCAGGACGCCGAAGGCGAGCCCGTCCACGATCGTCACCGCGTTGTCGGTGATGAGGTTGGCCGTCAGTGCGGTCACAGATTCACTCCTGGTGGGGCGGAAGGGGTCAGGAGGAGGGCTTGGTCAGCTCGCTCTCGATGACGTTCGTCCACTCACCGTCCTGCTGGGCCACCTTGCGCAGGTAGTACGTCTGGTCCGGACCGTTGTTCTTGAAGGACCAGGCGCCGCGCGGGCTGTCGATCTCCTCGATGCCCTTCAGCCCCTCGACGATGTCGTCGCCGGAGGTGCCGGTCTCCAGGGCCTGGCCGAGCGCCGCGGCCGCGTCGTAGGCCTGCACCGCGTAGACGGTCGGCGGCTCGTTGTTGGCCTCCTGGTAGTCCTTGACGAACTGCGCGTTCGTCTCGTTCTCCAGGGCCGAGGAGTAGTGCAGCGAGGTGAAGATGCCCTCGGCCGCGCCGGCCTGCGCCTCCAGGGCACCGCCCTCGGTGAGGAAGCCGGTGGCGTAGAAGGGGATCTTGCCGTGCAGGCCGAGGCTGTCGTACTGCTTGACGAAGGTGACCGCCTCGGAGCCCGCGTAGAAGGCGAAGACCGCGTCCGGGTCGGCGTTGCGGACCTTCTGCAGGTACGGCTGGAAGTTGGTCGTCGTGCCGAAGGGGGTCATCTGGGTGCCCGCGATCTTGCCGCCGGCCGCCTCGAAGGTCTCCTTGAAGCCGGCGAGGAACTCGTCGCCCGCGGCGTAGTCGGGGCCCACGAGGTAGACCTCGCCGTCGACCTCCTTGGCCACGTGCTCGCCCATGGCCGCACCGACCTCGCCGTTGGCGAAGCTGGTGCGCCAGACGTAGTCGGAGCCGCTGTCACCGGTGATCGCGTTGGCGCCGGCGTTGGCGATGACCAGCGGCTTCTTGGCCTCGGTGAAGGCGTCGGTCAGGCCCAGGGCCACGGCCGAGTTGACGATGCCGACGACGGCGTCGACCGACTCGTCCTGGGCGAGCGTGGTGCCGGCGGGGACGCCGTCGTCGGGCCCGCCGCCCTCGTCGACGACCTTCACCTTGACGTCCTTGCCGCCGAGCTGCTTCTCGTTCTGCTCGAGGAAGAGGCGGAAGCCGGCCTCCATGTCCTCACCGAGGGGGGCGTAGACGCCGGACTTGGGCACGAGGAGACCGATGGTGACGCTGTCGTCGCCCTCGCCACCACCCCCGTCGCCGCCGGAGAGTGCGGACCCGCCGCACGCGGTGAGGGCGAGGGTCGCGGTGAGGGCCAGCGGAAGGGCTCGGGTGGGGCGCATGCGTACTCCAGGGGTGTGTGTGAACAGGCACGACGGGATGGGCGCTGCGCGCCGACCCCGTCGTCGGCTCCACCGAGAATGTCGCGCATTCGTTCTACAGTCAATAGGCGCGTCGGTAACTTTTCGTAGTAGGTTGCAGAGAACGCGGGCGTGGCCGGCCCCGAGCGGGGACCGTCGGAGCCGATGGCACCAACCGGGTGACGTTGTACGGTCGCGAGGGGCGTGGGACCCACCCCTACTCGTGATCCGAGGAGATGAGCGTGACGACGAAGGTGGACAGCAAGGCCGCGCCGTCGGCCGGCGACCGGACGACGACGGCCAGTGCCCGATCGCTGCTCCTGACGATCCTCGGCGAGTTCGTCCACCCCCGGGACGGATCGGCCTGGACGGGCAGCCTCGTCGCCGCGCTCGCCGGCCTCGGGGTGGAGGAGAAGTCGGCCCGCCAGACGATCGCCCGCACCGCGAGCCAAGGGATCATCGTCTCCGAGCGCCACGGTCGACGCGTCCGGTGGCGGATCACCGAGAAGGGCCGCGTGCTACTCGCGGAGGGCACCGAGCGCATCTACGGCTTCCTGCGCAACCAGCGCACCTGGGACGGGCGGTGGCTCGTCGTGGCGGCCGCGGTCCCCGAGTCGCAGCGCAGCACCCGGCACAAGCTGCGCACCCGCCTGACCTGGCTCGGCCTGGGCTGCCCCACCCCCGGCATGTGGATCATCCCGGACGCCGACAAGGAGGAGGAGGTGCAGACGGTCCTCGCCGACCTCGACCTGAGCGACCGCGCCTTCGCGTGGGTCGGTCGACGTGCGGCCGGCACGGACCCCGCCTCGCTCATCGACGCCGCGTGGGACCTGGACGAGGTGCGCGACCGCTACGTCGAGTTCGTCGAGGAGTTCGCCGAGCGGACCGTCGCCGACGATGCGGAGGCCTTCGTCGCCCAGGTGGAGCTCATCCAGGCCTGGCGCTCCTTCCCCTTCGCCGACCCGGACCTGCCGGCCGAGCTGCTCCCCCGGGACTGGCCCGGCCCCCAGGCCGCGACCCTCTTCCACACCCGCCGCGACCGCTGGCACCGCCTCGCCCAGCGCGAGTGGGAGCGCATGGAGACCGCCGCCGGCGAGCGCACCTGACCCCCGGCACGACGAAGGGAGGTGCGCACCCGCCGGTGCGCACCTCCCTTCGTCTCACTGTCGGTCAGTAGCGGTGTGACTCCACACCGACGTAGTCGCCGCTCTCCTCCTGACCCTCGGAGCGCGAGCCCGAGGGCACCCGCTCCGGCGGGGAGGTCTGGACGGGAC
The DNA here is from genome assembly GCF_029395675.1 of Janibacter cremeus. Lineage (NCBI taxonomy): Bacteria > Bacillati > Actinomycetota > Actinomycetes > Micrococcales > Intrasporangiaceae > Janibacter > Janibacter cremeus. The sequence continues at coordinate 3,388,013 of NZ_CP115184.1, read as the reverse complement.
CGAACTGCGCGTGCGGCTTCTCGCCGACGTGCTTGCGCAGCGAGGCGTCGGACTCGTTGCCCCGGTAGCCGCGCACGAGGAGCCAGTCGTGGACGTCGTCACGCTGCGGGTGGGTGTCCCGCACGGTGTTGTAGACGTAGTTGATGCCCCGGTCGCCGGCCTCCTGCTCGAGGTGGTCCATGACGAAGGTCCCGACGCCCTGGCCCTGACGCTGCGCGTCGACGACGAGGGTGATCTCGGCGTCGCCGCCCCAGGTCGTGTCGAGGGAGCCGAAGCCGACCACGGAGTCACCGTCCCGAGCCACGAACCAGTCACCGGGGAGCTCGGCGCCGTCCGCGAAGTCGAAGGCCAGGGCCCCTTCCGGGGCGGAGGCGGCGATCCTCGCCTTCTCCGCGTCCCAGATCGGCCGAGCCTCGTGCTCCCACGTCAGGGAGGTCACGCCAGACCCGCTTCCTTCAGGCCCTCCTCGTCGAGGTGGACGTAGTCGTACTCGACCGGCTGGCCGTTGATGCCCGTCGGCGGCTCGGCGATCCAGCCGGCGAACTTGCCGTACTCGTACTCCGGGACCATGAGCTCGGCGACCTTGGCTCGGTCCTCCTTGCTCGGGATCCACTCGTCGACCTTGGCCTCCCACGCCGCGTCGTCCAGGACCTCGCCGTCGGGGCTGACGTGGTGACCGGCGTAGACGCCGACCTGGCGGTGGAATCCCTCGTGCGGGATGTAGAGGCGCTCGTCGAGCCCGGCGTCCTCGAGGGCCTGGTTCCAGCGACGGACACCGTTCTCGCAGTCGGCCACGTACTCGTCCCGCAGGTCGAGGTTGAGGGCGGAGATCATCGGGACCGTCTTGGTCTTGATCTGGCCGTCCTCGACGTAGTTCATCTCGCGCTCGTCGTCGAGCAGCGTGTGGTCGTCCTTGCGACGGGTCTCCTGCCAGCGGCCCTTCAGGCCAGAGCTGTAGTAGTTGCCGGCGTTGGTCGACTGCTCGGAGCCGAAGAGGTCCATCGAGACCGAGAACTGGAAGTTCAGGTACTTCTGGATCACGTCGAGCGGGATGACCCCGTCCTCGAAGCCGGCCTTTCCGCCGTTCGCCTTCATCACCTCGGCGGTGCGCTCCACCGTGCGCTGCACGCCGGTGGTGCCGACGAACATGTGGTGGGCCTCCTCCTTGAGCATGAACTCGCAGGTGCGGGCCAGCGGGTCGAAGCCGCTCTCCTTCAGGGTCCCGAGCTGGTACTTGCCGTCCCGGTCGGTGAAGTAGGTGAACATGAAGAACTGCAGCCAGTCGGTGGTCTCCTCGTTGAAGGCACCGAGGATGCGCGGGTTGTCGTAGTCACCCGAGTTGCGCTTGAGCAGCTGCTCGGCCTCCTCGCGGCCCTCCCGGCCGAAGTAGGCGTGCAGCAGGTAGACCATCGCCCAGAGGTGACGGCCCTCCTCGACGTTGACCTGGAAGAGGTTGCGCATGTCGTAGATCGAGGGCGCGGTGTTGGCCAGGATGCGCTGCTGCTCGACCGAGGCCGGCTCGGTGTCGCCCTGGATGACGATGAGGCGCATGAGGTCCGCGCGGTACTCGCCCGGGACCTCCTGCCAGGCCTTCTCCCCCTTGTGCTTGCCGAAGTTCACCTCGCGGTCGGGGTTGCCCTCGGCGAGGAAGATGCCCCAGCGGTACTCCTCCATCGGCACGTGCTCGAAGTGCGCCCAGCCGTCGCGACCCACGGCCACGGCGGTGCGCAGGTAGACGTCGTGCGTCGGCAGCTGCGGGCCGAGGTTCTTCCACCAGTCGATGAACTTCGGCTGCCAACCCTCGAGCGCACGCTGCAGGCGGCGGTTGTCGTTGAGGTTGACGTTGTTGGGGATGCGCTGGCTGTAGTCGATCGGGCTCGTGGGGCCGGTCGGCTCCGGTGCGGAGCCGATGCGGTCATTGGTCGTCGTCATGCTCTCTCCTTGGCGCGTCGTTGCGGAGGCTTCGGTTTACTCTACAGATGCCCTGTCGCGACGACAAGACTTTGTGGACTATCGGTTTGCGAAGGGGGTCAGCCGAGCCGGTCGAGGACCGCCGGGCTGCCCTGGACCGCCGTGCGCTGGAGGTGGGCGTACACGGCCCGCAGGCCGCCCTCCTCCTCTCCCCCGCCGGCGCGGCCGGGGCCACCGTGGACGAGCTGCGGCATCGGCGTGCCGTGCCCGGTCGACTCGGGCGCGCTGTCGCGGTCGAGGACGAGGATGCGCCCGTGCCACGGTGCCGCCCCGGCGACGATCGCCGAGACGAAGTCCGGGTCCGCGGACACGACGGAGCCGGCCAGGCTCCCTTCGCCCCGGGCCATCAGCTCGACCGCGTGGTCGGCGTCGCGGTAGCCCATCAGGGCGCTCACCGGGCCGAAGGCCTCGACCTCGTGCGGCTCGCGACGGTCCGCGTCGTCGATGCGCACGAGCACCGGTGACATGAAGGCACCCTTGTCCGCGTCGGCACCGACGACGTCGACGGAGTCGAGGTCGCCGAAGACGACGGTGCCGGCGTCGGCGATCTGCCGGGCGGCCTTCTGCACGTCGGCGCGCTGGTCGGTGCCGACGAGGGCGCCCATGCGCACGCCCTCCGCACCCGGCGCCCCGACGACGACGCCCGAGAGGCGCTCGGAGACCGCGTCGGCGACCGCGTCCAGCTGGGACTCGGGGACGATCGCGCGGCGGATCGCGGTGCACTTCTGCCCCGCCTTGACCGTCATCTCGGTGACGAGGGCCTTGACGAAGAGGTCGAACTCCGGCTCGCCGGGGACCGCGTCGGGCCCGAGGACGGAGGCGTTGAGGCTGTCCGCCTCGGCGTTGAAGTGCGCCGAGCGCTCGGTGACGGCCGGGTCGCGCCGCAGCATCGCCGCGGTGTCCGCCGAGCCGGTGAAGCCGATGTGGTCCTGGCCGCCGAGCTCGTCGAGGAGGCCCGGGATCGAGCCCGCGACGACCTGCAGCGCACCCTCGGGAAGGGCGCCGGAGTCGATCATCATCCGCACCGCTGCGACGGCGACGTAGGCCGTCGGCGTGGCCGGCTTGACGATCGTCGGGACGCCGGCGAGGAGGGCGGGTGCCAGCTTCTCGAGCATCCCCCAGACGGGGAAGTTGAAGGCGTTGATCTGCAGGGAGATGCCGTGGGGGCTGCTCAGCACGTGCCGTCCGCCGAAGACGCCCTCCTTGCCCAGCTGGATGAAGTCGTCCTCGACGACCACGGTGCCCTCGGGCAGGCCCTTGCGGCCGAGCGAGGCGTAGACCATGGCCGTGCCGATGCCGCCGTCGACGTCGACGGCGGAGTCGCGCGCGGTGCAGCCGGCCCGGGCGGACAGGGCGTAGAGCTCGTCCTTGCCCTCCTGGACGGCACCGGCCGCGGCCTTGAGCGCGGCCGCGCGCTCGGGGAAGGTCATCGCGCGGAGGGCGGGTCCCCCCTTCGTCCTGGCGTGGGCGACGGCCTCCCCCAGGTCGATGCCCTCGCTGGACACCCGGGTCACGACCTCGCCGGTCACGGCGTCGTGGACCTCGCGGCCCTCTCCGGTGCCGGCGGCCCATCGGCCGGCGACGTAGCTCTCGAGGATCTCACTCATGCTGTCTTCTCCTGCGTGTCGTCGTTCCAGTCGTAGAAGCCGCGCCCGGTCTTGCGGCCGTGGTGGCCCTGCTCGACCAGGTCGACGAGCAGCTGCGGCGGGGCGAAGCGGGGCCCGAGCTCGCGCTCGAGGTAGCGGGCGATGCCCAGGCGGGTGTCGAGGCCGACGAGGTCGGTGAGCTTCAGCGGGCCCATCGGGTGGCCGTAGCCCAGGGACATGGCCGCGTCGATGTCCTCCGCGGAGGCGACGCCGGACTCGAGCATGCGGATCGCCTCGAGGCCGATCGCGACCCCGAGGCGGCTGCTGGCGAAGCCCGGCGAGTCCGCGACGACGACCGGCGTCTTGCCGAGCCCGTCGCGCACCCATCCCACGGCACGCTCGCGCCAGGCCTCGTCGGTCGCGGTCGCGATGACGATCTCGACGAGCTTGCTCGCGGGCACCGGGTTGAAGAAGTGCAGGCCGAGCAGCCGCTCCGGGTGGCGAAGGGAGGTGGCCAGGGCGTCGAGCGAGATGCTCGAGGTGTTGGTGGCCAGGGCCGCATCGGCGGCGATGACGGCCTCCGCGCGCTGCAGCGTCTCCCGCTTGAGCGCCTCGTCCTCGGGGACGGCCTCGACGACGAGGCCGCACCCGGCGAGGTCGGCCGCGTCGGTGGTCGTGGTCAGGCGAGCCATGGGCTCGGCGGCGTCGGTGATCTTGCCGCGCTCGACGCTCTTGTCGCACGAGCGCTGCACTCGAGATGTTGCCGCTGACACGCTTTCCACGTCCCGCTCGAGGAGGACGACCTCGCAGCCGGCCATGAGCATCCCGTGCACGATGCCGGCGCCCATGAGACCGCCGCCGATGACCCCGGTGCGGGCGGGGAGCCCTCCGGCGGTCATGCGAGACCTCCGCTCGCGTCGATGACGTCGCCGGTGACCCAGCGGGCGTCCTCCGAGACGAGGAAGGCGACGACGCCGGCGATGTCCTCCGGAGTGCCGAGGCGACGCAACGCGTTGCTCGAGGCCATCGCTTCGACCGCCTTCTCGGAGGTGATCGAGCGCATGTACTCGGTGTCGGTGGCCCCGGGACGCACGACGTTGGCCGTGACGCCGCGCTTGGCGACCTCCTTGGCGGCGACCCTCGTCGCGGCCTCGAGTCCGGCCTTGGCTGCGGCGTAGGTGCTCTGCCGGGCCGGGGCGACCCGCGCGGCGGCGCTGGAGACCATGACGATCCGTCCGCCGTCGGCGACGCGGCGCGCCGCCTCGCGCAGCACCAGCAGGGCCGAGACGAGGTTGAGGGAGAGCGAGTCGTCGATCTGCTCGCGCGTCAGGTCGGTGATGCGGGGGTAGTCCCAGCCGCCGACGCAGCTGACGACGACGGCGAGCTCGCCGGCCTCCTCTGCCGCGTCGAAGGCGGCCACGACGCCCTGCTCCGTGGTGGCGTCGGCCTCGAGGGTGCGCACCGTGCGCTCGTTGGTCGTCAGCTCCTCGGCCAGCTGCGCTGCGCGCTCCGGGTGGCTGTGGTGGGTGATGGTCACGTCGTGGTCCGCCGCGAGGCGACGGGTCACTGCCGCGCCGATCCCTCCGGCTCCGCCCAGTACCAGGGCAGTAGTCATCGTCGACTCCCTTCGTCCCGACCAACATGCCACACTTTCATGTCGTCACGCTAGTTGTTCTGTCGACCTTCCTTCCCGGCTGCCGAAGGGGGTCACCCCCTCCGCCGCCGTAGCCCCGAGCCACATGGTGAGACGATGGCGCCATGAGCGAGGAGCAGCAGCAAGCAGACAACCGCAAGCGACCGACGACGGACGAGTTCCGAGCCTTCGTGGCCCAGGACTGGGCGCCGCGGTCGAGCGACCGCCCCCCGCTGACCGAGGCCGCGAGGCGCGCCGCCGAGCGCCGCGCCACCGTCTCCGCCGCCCACGAGGGCGAGCGCCTGGTCGTCCCGGCGGGTGGCTTGAAGGTGCGCGCCAACGACACCGACTACGTCTTCCGGCCGCACACCGCCTTCGCCCACCTCACCGGTCTGGGCGCCGACCGGGAGCCGGACGCCGTCCTGGTCATGGAGCCGCTGGGCGGCCCCGACGAGCGAGCCGGCCACGAGGCCTCGCTGTACTTCCGTCCCCTGGCGCCGCGCGACTCCGAGGAGTTCTTCGGGGACGCCCGCTACGGGGAGTTCTGGGTCGGCGCCCGCCCGTCGATCGAGGACGTCGAGTCCGAGCTGGGCCTCACCGGCCGCCACGTCGACCAGCTCGAGGACGCCATCGGCAAGGATGCCGGGCAGGTCGTCGTGCGGATGGTCCGCGACGCCGACCTCGCCCTGACCGCCCGCCTGGACACCGTGCGGGTGCAGGGCGGCGCGAGCGAGGAGAGCCTGGTGGAGGCGGACGAGGCCCTCGCCCACGACCTGTCCCATCTGCGGATGATCAAGGACGACTGGGAGGTCGAGCAGATGCAGGAGGCCGTCGACGCCACCCGCGTCGGCTTCGAGGCGGTCATCCGTGAGCTGCCGAGCCTGCCCGAGCGCGGTCGGGGCGAGCGCTGGGTCGAGGGGACCTTCGGCCTGCACGCCCGCCACCAGGGCAACGGCGTCGGCTACGACTCGATCTGTGCCTCCGGTGACCACGCCAACACGCTGCACTGGATCAAGAACACCGGCGACATCTCCGAGGGCGACCTCATCCTGCTCGACGCCGGCGTCGAGCTCGACTCGCTCTTCACCGCCGACATCACGCGCACGCTGCCGGTGAGCGGGACCTTCAGCGAGACCCAGCGCGAGATCCACGAGGCCGTCGTCGCCGCGCAGGCCGCCGGGATCGCCGCAGTCCGGCCGGGTGCGAAGTTCTCCGACGTCCACGCCGCCGCCATCCGCGTCATCGCCGAGCACCTGCACGCCTGGGGGCTGCTGCCCGAGGGGGTCTCCGTCGAGGACACCCTCGACAAGGAGCACGGCCAGTACCACCGCCGCTGGATGGTGCACGGCACGAGCCACCACCTCGGCCTCGACGTCCACGACTGCGCCCTGGCCACGCGCGAGGAGTACATGGACGCCGAGCTCGCACCGGGCATGGTCCTCACCGTCGAGCCGGGCCTGTACTTCAAGGCCGACGACCTCAAGGTCCCCGAGCGCTTCCGTGGCATCGGCGTGCGCCTCGAGGACGACGTCGTCGTCACCGAGGACGGCTGCCGCAACCTCTCCGGCGAGTGGCCGCACTCCGCCGACGAGATCGAGGCGTGGATCGCTCAGGTGCAGGCCCGCTGAGCCGGACCGCCGCATCTCCCCGGGGAAATGCGGCAACCATGCGCACGACCACAGGGAAATGCGACACCAGGGAAGTGCGCGGGTGTGGCCGGGTCAACACGACTCGGCCACACCCCCTTCGCCGGCCGTGCGCGAAGATGGCGGTGATCCCCCTTCGCCCGACGAAAGGCCCCCGCATGTCCACCAAGACGGTCCCCGGCAACTACTTCGAGGACTTCTCGATCGGTCAGGAGATCCGGCACGCGACGCCGCGCACGGTGACCGACGGCGACATCGCTCTCTACACCGGGCTGTACGGCTCGCGCTTCGCCGCGACGAGCGCCTCGACCTTCGCGGAGGCGATGGGCTTCGCGCGGATGCCGGTCGACAGCCTGCTGGCCTTCCACCTCGTCTTCGGCAAGTCCGTCCCGGACATCTCGCTCAACGCCGTCGCCAACCTCGGGTACGCGGGCGGTCGCTTCGGCGCCCCGCTTCACGTCGGTGACACCGTGACCACGACCTCGACGGTCATCGGCCTGAAGGAGAACTCCAACGGCAGGACCGGCGTCGTCTACGTCAACTCCGTCGGCGTCAACCAGCGCGGCGAGATGGTCGTCGACTACGTCCGCTGGGTGATGGTCCACAAGAAGGACCCGGCCTCCCCCGCCCCCGAGACGGTCGTCCCCGATCTGCCCGGGGCGGTCGCCGCCGAGGACCTGCACGTGCCCTTCCACCTCGCCGGTCGCGAGTACGACGTGGACCTGGCCGGCAGCCCATTCCTCTGGGAGGACTACGAGGCCGGCGAGCGCATCGACCACCTCGACGGCATGACCATCGAGGAGTCGGACCACATGCTCGCCACGCGGCTGTACCAGAACACCGCGAAGGTCCACTTCAACCAGCACGCCCAGTCGCAGTCGACGATCGGCCGCCGGCTCATCTACGGCGGGCACGTCATCAGCCTCGCCCGGGCCCTGTCCTTCAACGGCTTGGCGAACGGCCAGACGATCGCCGCGATCAACGCCGGCGCGCACGCCAACCCCACCTTCGCCGGAGACACGGTCTACGCGTGGTCCGAGGTCCTCGAGAGGATCGAGCTGCCGGGCCGCACCGACGTCGGCGCGCTTCGCCTGCGCACGGTCGCGACCAAGGACACCCCGTGCGCGGACTTCCCGTACAGGGGCGAGGACGGCAAGTACCTCCCCGAGGTCGTGCTCGACCTCGACTACACGGTGCTGATGCCCCGCCGCTGAGCGCCGTCGATCCTCGCCCGCACGCGCTCCGGGTGGTCCAGATCGGCCCAGACGAGCCGGATGACGACACACCCGAGGGCGGTGAGGCGCTCCTCCCGGGCCTTCTCCCGCGCCAGGGCACCGCGCCCGTCGGCGCCCTCGTACTTGACCATGCCGTCGAACTCAACGACGACGGCTCCACCCACCATGAAGTCGACCCGGCCAACGAAGCTCCCGTGGTCGTCGCTCACGCTCACCTGGCTGCGCACGTCGTAGCCGAGCCCGTGCAGGAGCAGCCGCGTCCGGCTCTCGCCGACCGACTCGCACGAGGGATCCGCCCGCTCCACCAGCGCGGCCACCCGCGCCCTGTCCAGTGGACCGCGTGCAAGCCGCTCACCGGCCGCCTGCACCTGGGGCAGCCGGCACCTGCGCTGGTGCAGGGCATCATCCAGTGCCACCACGCCTGCCTCGACACCGCACCGGAGCGTGACCTGGACGACCGCGGTCGCGATGTCCACTGTCGCGTAACCGCCGACGTGGACCGGCTCGATCGCGGCATCGACGGGATGGGTCCGCACACCGCTGACCGTCCGGGTCCGCGGCACCGGGGCCATCAGGTCGACCACGCGGCTCGGGACGCCCCACAGCGCGATGCCGTGGAGCGCGAGCGCGCTCTGGTGGCTCGCCGTGTGGCCCGGTCGGCCCAGCAGGACCGCGCGGACGCGCAGGGCGAGCTGCTCCTCCGGACGCGCCGATCGCCACCGGTCCTCGAGCACGTAGGCGTTGCGCCGCACCCGAACCGCCTCCCCTGCCCGCACGACCTCCCGCACGTCATGCTCGCCCAGGAGGCAGGAGCGCACGTCCTCCCAGGTGAAGACGTCGCCGTTCTGCTCGGCCCGTCGTCGCAGTCGATCATCCACCGTCCGATCGTGACGGACCCGCGGAAACGGCCGCTCACGATATCCACAGGCCTCCCCCTTCGTCCCGGACGCAGAAATCGAGTCAGGACGCAGGAATTACCACGTCCCGACTCGATTTCTGTGCCCAGCGAGCGCGCCGAAGGGGGGATCAGCGCGGGAAGTGCTCGACGAGCAACGCGTGCGTGACCATGGGGTCGCGCACCCGCTCGGCACCCATCCCGAGGATGTTTCCCAGCAGCTCCGCCGGCGACGGGAAGTCCTCCGGGAGCGCGGCGTTGTAGAGCCGGTGCTCCTCGAGGGACTCGATCGCGTCGTCCAGGTGTCCGGTGACGTCGACGTAGTGGGTCGGTGTCGGCCCGGCGACCACGCCGACGGCGGTGACCTTCCACGGCTCGAGGCCCTCGTCGATGAGCTCGGGGAAGATCCACCGGTTGCCCGCGTCGGCGCTCGCGTCGAGCGTGGCCAGACCGACGGCGCGGTGGTCGGCCTGGTTGAGGTGGCCCCCGGCGAAGGTCTCGGCGTGGGTCAGGGTCAGCACGAGGTCGGGTTTCGCCCGGCGGATGGCCGCGGCGATGTCGCGGCGCAACCGCAGCCCGTACTCGATCGTCCCGTCGGGGTGGTCACCGAACTCCACGGACTCGACCCCGACGACCGCTGCGCTGGCGCGCTCCTCGTCGGCCCGGGCAGGGGCGGCGTCGATGGGGTCCATCGTGTCGATCCCGGCCTCACCCCGGGTGAGCAGGAAGTAGCGCACGGTCTTGCCCGCGCCGGTCCACGCGGCGACGGCTGCGGCCATGCCGTACTCGATGTCGTCGGGATGGGCGACGACGCAGAGCACGGAGTCGAAGGAGGACTCGTCGAGGGCGGCCAGGTCGGACAGGATGGTCACACCGCGACGCTATCCAGCCGAGCGCGTTCCGGCCACCCCCCGAGCCGGCTGATGGCGAAGGGGGGCCCTCCCCCCTTCGTCACGGGTCAGGTGGTCTGCCCGCCCCGGTCACGGTCCATGCGCTCCTGCTCGGCGCGGGCCTGCTCCTGCCGCTGGCGCACCTGCTCCTGGGCGGCGCGCATCGGGTCGAGCTCGGCGAGCAGCTCGCGGGCGGTCTGCATGTGCTTGTGCTCGGTGAGCACCTCGTAGCGGGAGGCGACGACCTGGCTGATCGAGGTGAAGTCGCGCTGCCCACCGGTGGAGCGGTAGCCCAGCCACGCCCACACGAGGCCGAAGACGGCACCGATGAGGACCGTGGACACCAGACGCTGGACGAGGTTGTCCCCGCCCTCGAACATCGCGAAGACGAGCCCGACGAAGACACCGATCCACAGACCGGACAGCAGGCCGCCGAGGAGCACCTTGCTCGTGGTGAGGCGTCCGCGCACCCGCTCGACCTGCTTGAGGTCGGTGCCGACGATCATGACGTCCTCGACGGGGAACTCCTTGTCGGCGAGGAAGTCGACGGCACGCTGCGCCTCGGCATAGGTGTCATAGGTGACCAGGGACATCGGGAAGCGCAGCCCGAGGTGATCTTCCATCCGGGCGGTCATGTGCGGCTGCGTACTCATGGCCCCATTGTCCCACCAAACTCCTGACCCCCAACCCCGCGGTGATCCGGTGCACACGCGCCAACGAACTACTGCAGGCAGTACCTCGTATCGCCTGCAGTAGCTCGAGCTACGGCCGACGATACGAAAGGCTGCCTGCAGTAGTTCGTATCCGACGGTCCTGGGGTCCGGTCAGCGCTTGGCCGGGTAGTCCTTCAGGATGCTCTTGCCGATGATCATCTTCTGGATCTCGGCGGTGCCCTCACCGATGAGCAGCATCGGGGCCTCGCGGTAGAGGCGCTCGATCTCGTACTCCTTGGTGTAGCCGAAGCCACCGTGGATGCGGAAGGACTGCTCGACGACGTCGGCGCAGTACTCGGCTGCCATGTACTTCGCGATACCGGCCTCGAGGTCGTTGCGCTCGCCCTTGTCCTTCAGCCGGGCGGCCTTGACCATCAGCTGGTGGCCGGCCTCGACCTTGGCGGCCATGTCCGCGATGCGGAAGAGGATGCCCTGGTGGTCGACGATCTTCTTGCCGAAGGTCTCGCGCTGCTGGGCGTAGTCGATGCCGAGCTCGAAGGCGCGCATCATCAGGCCGCACGCGCGCGAGGCGACGTTGACCCGGCCGACCTCGACGCCGTCCATCATCTGGTAGAAGCCCTTGCCGGGCTCGCCACCGAGCAGCTGGGCGGTGCTGGTGCGGTGGTTGTCGAAGATCAGCTCGGTCGTGTCGACGCCCTTGTAGCCCATCTTCTCGATCTTGCCGGGGACGGTGACGCCCTGCGCGGTCTCGCCGAAGCCCTCGGTCTTGTCGATGAGGAAGGTCGACATGTTCTTGTGCGCGGTGTCGGCACCGAGGTCGGTCCGGCACAGCACCGCGACGAGGTTGGCGGAGCCACCGTTGGTCAGCCACATCTTCTGGCCGTTGATGGTCCACTCATCGCCCTCACCCTTGACCGCCTTGGTCTTGATGCCGGCGACGTCCGAGCCGAGCGCCGGCTCCGACATCGAGAAGGCGCCGCGGATCTCACCGGTGGCCATCTTCGGCAGGTAGCGCTGCTTCTGCTCCTCGGTACCGTGCTTGAGGATCATCCACGCCACGATGAAGTGGGTGTTGATGATGCCCGAGACCGGCATCCAGCCGCGCGCGATCTCCTCGACGCACAGGGCGTAGGTGAGCAGGGACTCGCCGAGACCACCGAACTCCTCGGGGATCATCAGACCGAAGATCCCCATCTCCTTCATCTGGTCGACGATCTTCTGCGGGTACTCATCCGCGTGCTCCAGCTCCTGGGCCACGGGGATGATCTGCTCGTCGACGAACTCCTTCACGAGCCCGAGCAGGTCCTGCTGCTCCTCGGTGAGTCCGTCGGTCGTCTGCAGTCGGGACATGCGCGTTCAAACCTCATTGCGGTCGTGGGCAAGGGATCCGGGCCAGTATCCCAGCCGGGTGCCCCCTCCGCCACGGCGTCCGCGGGTGTCCTCGGCCACGTCGGACAGGGGCGAAGGGGGACGCCCCCTGCTCGTCCCCCTTCGCCTCGTCGGTGCCGTCAGTACACCCAGACCCTTCGGCCGATCGGTGCGAGGCCGGAGCCCCAGACGTAGTTCATCGCGGCGTTCGACACGCGCGCGCAACCGTGGGAGGCCGGGTAGCCGGGGATGGACCCGGAGCCGTGGATCGCGATGCCGCCGTTGAAGTACTTCGGGCGCCACAGCGCGCCGAGCGGCCCGTAGTCCATCCGGTTGACCTGGCGGAAGATCCGGTACCGCCCCCGCGGGGTGCGCCAGCCGGACTTGCCGGTGCTGGTGTTGAGGACCCATCTCGTGCGACCCGACACGACGAAGATCACGACCTGCCTGCCGAGGTCGACCTCCATGACCGTGCCGCTGGTCGTGCGCCCACGCGGTCGGTTCAGACGGTCTATGACGGCCCAGGTGTTGGGCCCGCAGACACCGTCGCGCGCGAGTCCGTGGACCTTCTGCACGGCCATGACGGCCTGTGCGGTGGTGTGACCGTAGACGCCGTCGTTGCCCGTGTGCCAGTAGCCGTTGGCCCGCATCGTGCGCTGCAGGCGCGTCACCGCCGAGCCCCGGCTGCCGCTGCGCAGCAGCGGGTGCGAGCCGGACGACTCGGTGGCGGTTTCGCCACCGCCACCGCCACCGGACCCGGCGAGACGGTCGACGACCGCCCAGGTGTTGGGCCCGCAGATGCCGTCCACGACGAGCCGGTGGTCGCGCTGGAGTGCCATGACCGCCCCCCGGGTCGACGGCCCGTAGATGCCGTCGACACCCATGTGCTCGTACCCGGCGTCGAGCAGCTTGCGCTGCAGCTCACGGACGGCGGTCCCCCGGCTGCCGAGGCGGAGCAGCGGATGGGTGGCGGCGTGGGCGGGTGCGACGACGCCGACTCCTCCGAGGCCGGCTGCCAGCGCGGCAGCCACACTTCCTCGCATGAGCAGTCGCCGGTCGAGCACCCCCCTCGTTGTGCCGGCCGCGTGGCGAGGCTGGTGAGTGTTCATCTGACTGACCCCCTGTGGTCGAGGACGAGCGTCCCTGCCCGCCCCTCACTGACCCAGACGTCCGGGACACCTCGGCCGGTTGCGTGCCAGGAGGTCACAAAACGATGACGCGCGCCGTCCCCGGGCGCGGGCGGGCAGCACGAAGGGGGCGACCCGGCCGATCAGCCCGGGTCGCCCCCCTTCGTGGCTCCCCTCGTCAGGAGCCGGTCGGTCAGGACCTCGCGAGGATCGCCTCGTGGGTGGAGAGCACCCGGCGGGCGATGTCCACGTGGAGGTTCTCGATCATCTTGCCGTTGTGGGTGACGACGCCGGTGCCGGCGCCCTCCTCCCAGGCAGCGAGGATGCCCTTGGCCTCCTCGACGGCCGCCTCGCTCGGCGCGAAGGTCGTGTTGCACACCTCGACCTGGCCGGGGTGGATGAGCGTCTTGCCGTCGAAGCCCATGTCGCGGCCCTGCTCGCACTCGGCCGTGAAGCCCTCGAGGTCCTTGACCGCGTTGTAGACGCCGTCGAGGACGGCGATGCCGGCCTCGCGGGCCGCGAGCAGCGCCCACGACAGGGAGGTGAGCAGCGGCGCACGGCCGGGGACGTGGTCGGCCTGCAGCTCCTTGACGAGGTCGTTGGTGCCCATGACGAAGGCGACGAGCCGGTCGGAGGCCTGCGCGATCTCGCGGATGTTGAAGATCGCGGCGGGCGTCTCGATCATCGCCCACAGCTTCGTGTGCCCGGGGGCGCCGGCGGCCTCCATCGCCGCGACGAGCGCACGCACCTCGTCGGCCGTGTTGACCTTGGGCACGACGATGCCGGCGGGCCCGGCCGCGGACGCGGCGGCGATGTCCTCCTCGTGCCACTGCGTGCCGATGCCGTTGACGCGGATGGTCAGCTCCCGGTCCCCGTACTCACCGGACTGCACCGCGGCGCAGGCGGCCTCGCGGGCGGCGGGCTTGTCGTCCGGGCCGACCGCGTCCTCGAGGTCGAGGATCAGGGCGTCGACGGGCAGGGTCCTGGCCTTCTCCAGCGCGCGGGCGTTGGAGGCGGGCATGTAGAGGACGGAGCGGCGGGGGGTGTACGTCTCGCTCATGATCAGGCCTCCTTCCCGGCCTCGGCGTACGTCTTCGCCAGCTCGGGGTCGTTGGCGGAGAGGCGCTCGGCGAGCTCGAGGACGACCATGCACTGCTTGTAGGAGGCGTCGTCCTCCATCTTGCCGTCGATCATCACGGCGCCGCGCCCGTCGGGCATGGCCTCCTTGACGCGGCGGGCGTGGGCGACGTCCTCCGCGGTGGGGCTGAAGACCTTCTTCGCGATCTCGATCTGCACCGGGTGCAGGCTCCACGCGCCGACGCAGCCGAGGAGGAAGGCGTTGCGGAACTGGTCCTCGCACGCGACGGTGTCCTTGATGTCGCCGAAGGGCCCGTAGAACGGGAAGATGCCGTGCATCGCGCAGGCGTCAACCATCCGGGCGATCGTGTAGTGCCACAGGTCCTGCTGGAAGACGGCGCGCTGCCCGAAATAATCAGGAGTGCCGTCCACTGCGTCCTTTGACTTCGTCGGGTCCTGGCGCACAAGGTAGCCGGGGTGGCCGCCACCAACGCGCGTGGTCTTCATCCGGCGGTCCGCGGCGAGGTCGGCCGGGCCCAGGGAGATGCCCTGCATGCGCGGGGACGCACCGGCGATCTCCTCGACGTTGGCCATGCCGCGCGCGGTCTCGAGGATCGCGTGGACGAGGATCGGGCGCTGCACGCCCCCCTTCGCCTCGAGCTGGGCGAGGATCCGGTCGATGTAGTGGATGTCCTCCGGGCCCTGGACCTTGGGCACCATGACGACGTCGAGCTTGTCGCCGACCTCGGTGACGAGGCGGGTCAGGTCGTCGAGGACCCACGGGCTGTCGAGGGAGTTGATCCGCGTCCACAGCTGGGTGTGCTCGCCGAAGTCGACCTCCCGGGCGATCCTCACCAGGCCCTCGCGCGCGGCCTCCTTCTTGTCGGCCACGACGGCGTCCTCGAGGTTGCCGAGGAGCACGTCCGAGACACCGACCATGTCCGGGACCTTCTTGGCCATCTTCTCGTTGCTCGGGTCGAAGAAGTGGATCATCCGGCTCGGCCGGGCGGGCACCTCACGGACGGGCGTGGGGGCGCCCACGGCAAGGGGGGCGAAGAAGTCCTTGGCACTGCGCATGGGGTGGCTCGAGTCCTCTCGAAACGGCGAAGGGGTATCGCTGCGAAACCTAGCAGCGGGCCCGGGCCGCGGCTCATGATCCACATCACGGGGGCCGCCTATGGTTGGCCCATGAGCGAGGTCAACCTCTCGGCCCTCACGAGTGAGGCGCTGAGCAAGTCCACGGTGCTGTGGCTGCGGGCCGGCGGTCGCGACCGCGCCACGTGGTTCGCCACCGGGGACGACGACCTCGCCGACCACGTGCTCCTCGCCTCCGGCGGGCCGGAGGTCGACCTCGGTCCCCTGCCCGACGAGGTCGAGCTGATCCTGCGCAGCAAGGGCGACGGCGGACGCCTGCTCACCCTGCGCGCCGAGGCCCGCTCGATCGACCCCGGCAACCCGCTGTGGGAGTCGGCGGCCCACTCCCTGCTCGGCGAGCGCCTCAACGCCCCGCAGGACCTCCTCGAGCAGTGGCGCACCGCGACGACGCTGTGGTCGCTCGCACCGTACGGCGCGCCGCTGCAGGCCCCGGGCATGCCGGGCCCGGACTCCACCGCCCGGGTGGACGCCCCGATCACCACGGGCGAAGGGGGCACCCGCCCGCGTCGTCCGTGGCACCTGGGCGGCCGGTCCCGCTCTCGCAGATCCGCAGGAGCCTAGGCTCCTGCAGATCCGCAGGAGCCTAGGCTCCTGTGGGCGTCCGGTCGCAACTGTTCAGGCAGTTGCGAAGGCGTGCGGATGTCGGCCCGCGCCGGGACTCGCCCGCCGACCTGGTGGCCGCTGGCCGGCAGCCCATTAGTCTGGGGAACCGTGAGCGCTCCCTCCCGGTTCTTCGTCGCCCGTCTGGCGAGCCTCAACGTCTTCGACCCCCTCGGTGACCAGGTGGGGCGGGTGCGCGACGTCGTCATCACCTTCTCCGCCTCGCGCCGCCCGCGGGCCATCGGTCTGGTCGTCGAGGTCCCCGGCCGGCGACGCGTCTTCGTCCCCATGACGCGGGTGACCTCCGTCGAGGGTGGTCAGGTCATCACGACCGGTCTGGTCAACATGCGCCGCTTCGAGAAGCGCGCGACGGAGACGCTCGTGCTCGCCGAGCTGCTCGAGCGCCCCGTGACCGTGCGCACCGACGACGGCCCCGTCGAGGCGACGGTCGAGGACGTGGGCATCGAGCAGCTGCCCAACCGCACCTGGTCGGTGACCAAGGTCTTCGTGCGCGGGGGGCGCAAGTCCCGGCGCGGGCTGCTCGTGCGCCGGCGCGGGGAGACCTTCACCGTGCCCGTCGAGGACGTGACCGGGCTGTCCGAGCGGGCCAGCGCCGCCGAGCACTCCGCGGTCAAGCTGCTCGAGTCGGTCGAGGACCTCAAGGTCGCCGACCTCGCCGAGGTCATCTCCGACCTCGCGCCCGAGCGCCGGGACGCGGTCGTCGCCGCCCTCGGGGACGACCGGCTCGCCGACATCCTCCAGGAGCTCGGCGAGGACGACCAGATCGCGATCATCGGGACCCTCACCCAGACGCGCGCCGCCGACGTCCTCGAGGCCATGGACCCGGACGACGCGGCCGACCTGCTCTCCGTGCTGCCGGCCGAGCGCACCGAGACGCTGCTGCAGCTGATGAAGCCCGACGACGCGGAGCCGCTGCGTCGCCTGCTCAGCTACGACGAGAACACCGCCGGTGGTCTCATGACGACCGACCCGGTGATCCTCGCGCCCGAGGACACCGTCGCCGAGGCCCTCGCCGTCGTGCGCCGCGAGGAGATCACCGCCGGGCTGGCGGCCACCGTCTACGTCTGCCGCCCGCCGCTGGAGACGCCGACGGGCAAGTACCTCGGGATGATCCACATCCAGCGGCTGCTGCGCGAGCCCCCGCACGAGAGCATCGGGCGCTACCTCGACAAGGCGATCGACCCCCTTCGCCCGGAGGAGCCGCTCGGCCAGGTGACGCGGACGCTGGCGACCTACAACCTGATCTCCGCCCCCGTCGTCGACGAGCAGGAGCACCTGCTCGGTGCGGTGACCGTCGACGACGTGCTCGACCACATCCTCCCCGAGGACTGGCGCGAGGAGCGCCACGAGGTGAGCGATGAGTGAGCGCGAGCGCCGCACCGCCCGCGTCGACACCCCCCAGGAGGTCCGGCGCCAGCTGATCCGCCGCCCGTCCGGCATGTCGAGCGAGACCTTCGGCGTGCTGTCGGAGAAGTTCGCGCGCTTCATGGGCACGCCGCGGTTCCTCATCTGGATGACGATCTTCGTCACCGTGTGGCTCGCGTGGAACACCTTCGCGCCGCAGTCCGCCCAGTTCGACCCTCGGGCGCTGAACTACACGCTCCTCACGCTGATCCTCTCGCTGCAGGCCTCCTACGCCGCCCCACTGATCCTGCTCGCGCAGAACCGGCAGGACGACCGCGACCGCGTCGGCCTGGAGCAGGACCGCGTGCAGGCCGAGCGGGCGCTCGCCGACACCGAGTACCTCACCCGTGAGGTCGCGGCCCTGCGCATCGCCCTGCGCGACGCGGCCACGCGCGACTTCATCCGCGGCGAGCTGCGCGACCTGCTCGAGGAGATGGAGACCAAGGGCCTCGAGGTGCGCCGGCGCGAGAACGACGCCGCCGCGGACGAGGTGGACGAGGCGCCGGAGGGCCCCAGCCCGCGCTGGTGAGCGGACCCACGTCGGAGGGCCCGAAATACGGACCTACGATGGATGCATGGCCCCCCACCCCACGATCACCGACGAGCAGCTGCGTGACGCGCTCAGCACCGTCATCGACCCCGAGATCCGCCGGCCCATCACCGAGCTGGGCATGGTCGAGTCCGCGGCCGTCGACGCCGACGGCCTGGCCACGGTCACCATCCTGCTCACCATCTCGGGGTGCCCCCTCAAGGACACCCTGACCAACGACACCACCAACGCGATGAAGTCCATCGAGGGCGTCACCGACGTGAAGGTCACCCTCGGCGTGATGAACGACGAGCAGCGTGCCGAGCTGAAGAACCACCTGCGCGGTGGCCAGGCGGAGAAGGAGATCCCCTTCGCCAAGCCGGGCTCGCTCACCCGCGTCTACGCCATCGCCTCCGGCAAGGGCGGCGTCGGCAAGTCCTCCATCACCGCCAACCTCGCCGCGTCCCTCGCGGCCGAGGGGCTGAAGGTCGGGGTCGTCGACGCCGACATCTACGGCTTCTCCATCCCCCGGATGCTCGGCGTGACCCACGCGCCGACACAGGTCGACGACATGATCCTGCCGCCGATCGCCTCCGAGGTGAAGGTGATCTCGATCGGCATGTTCGTCCCCGGCAACCAGCCGGTGGTCTGGCGCGGCCCGATGCTCCACCGGGCGCTGCAGCAGTTCCTCGGCGACGTCTTCTGGGGCGACCTCGACGTGCTCCTGCTCGACCTGCCCCCGGGCACCGGTGACATCGCCATCTCCGTCGCCCAGCTGATCCCGAACAGCGAGCTGCTCGTCGTGACCACGCCGCAGCAGGCCGCGGCCGAGGTCGCCGAGCGCGCCGGCTCGATCGCGATGCAGACGCACCAGCGTCTCGTCGGCGTCATCGAGAACATGTCCTGGCTCGAGTTGCCCGACGGCAGCCGGCAGGAGCTCTTCGGCTCCGGCGGTGGCCAGTCCGTCGCCGACTCGCTCACCCGCACCGTCGGCGCCGAGGTCCCGCTGCTCGGCCAGATCCCGCTCGACGTCACGCTGCGTGAGGGCTCCGACCACGGCGAGCCGACCGTCCTGTCCAACCCCGACGGGCCCGCCGCCGTGGCCCTGCGTGGCATCGCCCGGGGCATCGCCTCGCGCTCGCGCGGACTGGCCGGCCGCAGCCTGAGCCTCACCCCCACCGGGAACTGAGGCCGGGCGGCCGAGCCCCTTGGCGCATGTCCGAAGGGGGTGGCCCGGCGCTCCCCTCGCGCGGACGCAGGGGCGGCCCTTGGCGCCCGGTCCGGCCGCCTCGGTCGTCATCGGACCATGGGCGTACGAGCCGGACCGGGGCCTGAGTCGGGCGCCCTACCCCCGCGCTACGTGCGCTCAGGTGGCCTCGGGGTCCCAGGGAGTTCCGGCCGCGGTCCGCGTCGCGGCAACTGACCCCGTCGCGTCGGGCGTGGCGGCCGCCCGCGGTGCAGCCGTCGTCGTGCTCGGCTTGTCCTCGAGGCTGAAGGCGTCCTCGAGGGGCTCCATGAGCGCCTGCTTGACGATGCGCCGGGGGTCGTACTGGCGCGGGTCGTACTGGCGCCAGTCCAGGTCCTCGTACTCCGGACCCATCTGGTCCTTCAGCTGCGTCTTGGCGTCGTTGGCCATGCGGCGCAACTGCACGACGAACCGCGCGAGCTTCGCTGCGTACTCCGGCATGCGCTGGGGACCGAGGATGATGAAGGCCAGAACGATGAGGAGGATGAACTCCCAGCCGTTGACTGGCATCGCCTAGTTCTCCTCCGCCGCTTCGAGCGTCATCGTGAGCTCGCGCTCGTCACCGTCCCGCAGGACCTTGAGAGTGACCTTATCGCCCACGGCCTGGGCGCGGATGCGCACCACGAGCTGGTCGAGGTCGGTGACCCGCCGGCCGTCCATCTCGATGATGACGTCACCGGGCTTGATGCCCGCCTTGTCCGCGGGACCGCCCGGCACGACCGAGGGCTGGTCCCCCGGCATGTCACTCTCCTCGATGACCTTGGCGCCCTCGCCCTGCCACCGCCGGTCGAGGGAGACGCCGATGATCGGGTGCTGCGCCTCACCGCTGCTGATGAGCTGGTCGACGGTCCGCACGACGACGTCGGAGGGGATGGCGAAGCCGAGGCCGATCGAGCCGGAGGCCGACATCTGGCCGGGAAGCTGCGCGATCGCGGTGTTGACGCCGACGACGTTGCCGTCGCTGTTGAGCAGCGGCCCACCGGAGTTGCCGGGGTTGATCGCCGTGTCGGTCTGGATCGCGGAGATGTAGGACTCGTCGCCGCTCTCGCCGGCTGCGACCGGTCGCTCCAGCGCGGAGACGATGCCGGCGGTGACCGTGGAGCCGAGGCCGAGCGGGGACCCGACGGCGACGACCTCGTCGCCGACGACGACCTCGTCCGAGCTGCCGATCGCGAGGGGCTCCAGTCCCTGGGGGTCGGCCTTGAGCACGGCCAGGTCGTACGCGGAGTCCCGGCCGACGACCTCGGCGCTGCGGCGGCTGCCGTCGCTGAGCTCGATGCGCACCCTGCCGGAGCCGCCGGCGGCCTCGACGACGTGGTTGTTGGTGACGATGTGGCCCTGGTCGTCGTAGACCCAGCCCGAGCCCGTCCCGGAGCCGCCGGAACCGTTGACGCGGATCGTCACGACGCTCGGGACCGCGTCGGCGGCGATGGCCGCGACCGACCCCTCGGGCCGCTCGGCCTGCTCCCCGTCACGCTGGACGATGGTGGGCCCGCCGCCGCTGCCGTCGTCACGCATGTCGGTGACCAGTCCGCCACCGATCCCGCCGATGGCACCGGCGATCAGGGCAGCGGCCAGAGCGAGTGCCCCCGCACCGAGCCAGCCCGGTCCGCGGCGCCGGTCGGCGGACGAAGGGGGTGTCCCGGGCGAGCCCGGGTACGGGTACCCCTGCGAGGGGCCCTGCTGGGCATACCCGTGGTGCGGCTGTCCGTAGGCGTCGTGGGCATACGGGTCCTGCCGGGTCTCGTCCCACCACCCCTGCTGGCCACCGGTGGAGCCGCCCTCGCCGTGGGCCTGCGACGCGCCCTGCTCCTGCGAGCCGAGCGAGTCGTAGGGCAGGTACGGGCCCGACGGCATCGGCCCGGTGCTGTCGTCCCGTGGGGTCGGCTCGTCACCCTGGTGCGGAGAGCTCATGCTGATGATTGTGCCTTGTCGGTCACAGGGTCCCGGTCACCGGGCGCGCGAGCGGGAAGCCCGAGCCGCCCCGCCGGCGCGACTCCGTGCGCGGCGCGCGCGTGGTGGTCGGCTCGCGGTGGCTGAGGCTCTCGCGGAGCATGGCCCGACCCCGGTGAATGCGTGAGCGGACGGTCCCGAGCTTGATGTCGAGTGCCGCGGCGACCTCCTCGTAGGTCAGGCCCTCGACGTCGCAGAGCACGACGGCGGCCCTGAACTGCGGCGGCAGCGCATCCAGCGCGCGCTGGATGTCGGCGTCGAGGTGGTCCCGCAGGACGATCTGCTCGGGGGTGGCGGTGCCGCTGTGCAGCAGGGCGGCGAAGTCATCGGTGAGCGAGTCGAAGCGCAGGCGCTGCCTGCGCCGGGCCTTGTCGAGGAAGAGGTTGGTCGTGATCCGGTGCAGCCATCCCTCGAAGGTCCCCGGCACGAACCCGTCGAGGGAACGGAAGACCCTGATGAAGACGTCGTGCGTCAGGTCCTCGGCCTCGTGGGTGTCGCCCGTGAGGCGGTAGGCGAGACGGTAGACCCTCGCCCCGTGGTCCTCGACCACCTCGCTCCACGTGGGCTGGACCCACTCGTCCCCAGCGCGATCGGTGGTCTCGGCATCGAAGGTCACCGACCCATCGTCATGGGCGAACCTGACAGAAGCCTGTGATGTGCCTGCGCGGACGGTGGGCCGTGCGCAACCGGACTAGGGTGGGCTCCCATGACCGCCGCGCAACTGACCAGCCTTGCCTACGCCGAGCAGTTCGTCCCCGAGGACGACGTCGTCGAGGCGGCCCGTCATGCCGGCACCGAGCTGGGCGCGCCGCCGATCGGCACCGGAGGCGGTGCTGCTCTGCGTCTGCTCGCCGCCGCCTCCCAGGCGCGTCACGTCGTCGAGATCGGGACCGGAGCCGGGACCTCGGGGCTCTGGCTGCTCGCCGGCATGCCCTCCGACGGTGTGCTCACGACGATCGAGCTCGAGCCGGAGAACGCCGCGCGCGCCAAGAAGTCCTTCGCCGCCGCCGGCATCGTCGGCCATCGCACGCGGGTCATCAGCGGCCGCGCCCTGGACGTGCTGCCGCGGATGAACGACAACGCCTACGACCTCGTCCACATCGACGCGGACAAGGAGGGCTACCCCGACTACGTCGAGCACGCCATCCGGCTGCTCCGCCCCGGTGGCGTCATGGCCATCGACAACATGCTCTGGCACGACAAGGTCGCCGACCCCGCGGTCCGCGACCAGACCACGACCCTGCTGCGCAACCTCGGCAAGCAGCTGCGGGAGGACGAGCGACTCGTCGCCAGCCTGCTGCCCGTCGGCGACGGGATGCTCGCCGCCGTCAAGCGACACACGGGGGCTCACGGTCGCTGAGCGACCCGCGCCCCCGTGACCCCCCGAAAGACCTCGGGTGGCGTGCTCGGTCAGGCGGTGCCCGGGCCGGGGCCGCGGCGGAACTGGGCGGGCCCCTCGGCGATGGCCACGACCTCGAAGGGCTCGATCTCGATCGGGGCCGAGCCGATGATCTTGCTGCCGGCGGAGTCGGCGGCCGTGGTGGCGAAGTCGGCGCAGAACTCGTCCCGGTCCTTCGCGGCCTGGAAGATGTAGGTCCCCTCGAACCACTCCCCCTCGCGCATCCGCCACGTCTTGAAGGCCAGTCCGTCGAGGAACATGAAGTTGGCCATCGAGGTCCCGACGACGTACTCGCGCAGCTGCTCGGCCACGCCCTGCGGGGCCTCGGTCAGTGACCAGCGGACGGTGAGTCCGTATCCAGCGTTCATCGTTGTCCCCTCGGCTCGGTGAGCCTGCTCAGCAGTATCCGGCCAACGTAACCAGTCGCGCCCGTGCTGGGCAGCCCCGTGTCATCATCCGAACGTCCCCGGGCACGAGGGAGCCCCCCGGACCGACCGGTCCGGGGGGCTCCGTGCAGCAACTACTTCTTCAGGCCGTCACAGTTGTCGATGGCCTCGCCGAGCTCCAGGACCTCATCGGGCTTCATCTCGACGACGAGGCGACCGCCACCCTCCAGGGGCATGCGCAGGACGATGCCGCGGCCCTCCTTGACGACCTCGAGCGGACCATCCCCGGTACGTGGCTTCATTGCCGCCATGTGTGCGTTCCCTTCGAATTCATACGTGGTCGGCACAACGCCAACCACCCGACGCCCTCGCGTCGACGCTGCTCCCATTATCCACCCCGCCGCATCGGTAGGCCTAATCAGGGTCGACTGGTGTCCCGCCCCTCGCTCTCCAGATCGGCGATGCGCTGCTGGAGGCGATCCATGACGTCGTCGACCTGGTCCATGCGGTAACCGCGCAGTGCGGTGTCGAAGGTGACCTCGGCGACGTCGCCGGACCGGATGGTCCCGGCGGGCAGCCCGTGGTGCGGCGTCGACGTGACCGGGTCGGCCATGGGGTCGGGGGTGAACCGCCCGACGACGACCGCCGCGGTCGCGACGGCCACGAGGACGGCGACGACGATGAGCAGGACCCAGATCATTCCGGGTTCGTCTGGTCGGGGGCGATCCGACCGGAGCCGTCCTTGAGGTGGCGCACGGCTGCCTCGCAGTCGTCGGTGACGATGAGCCGGTCGAGGTCGCCCTCGCTGATCATGCCGCCGCTCTCCACCGAGTGGCGCAGCCAGTCGAGGAGACCCGACCAGTACTCGACGCCGATGAGCACGATGGGAAAGCTCGTGACCTTGCCCGTCTGCGCGAGGGTGACCGCCTCGAAGACCTCGTCGAGCGTGCCGTACCCACCCGGCAGGACGAGGAAGCCCTCGCTGTACTTGACGAACATCGTCTTGCGGGCGAAGAAGTAGCGGAAGTTGATGCCGAGGTCGACGTACGGGTTCAGTCCCGCCTCGAAGGGCAGCTCGATGCCCAGGCCCACGGACGTGGCCCCGCCCTCGCGGGCGCCGCGGTTGGCCGCCTCCATGGCCCCGGGGCCCCCACCGGTGATCACGGAGAACCCGGCCTCCGCCGCGAGACGACCCAGCTCGACCCCCTTCGCGTACCACGGGGAGTCGACGGGGGTGCGGGCGCTGCCGAAGATGCTGACCGCCGGACCGAGCTCCGCGAGGGCACCGAAACCCTCGACGAACTCCGCCTGGATGCGCAGGACGCGCCACGGGTCGGTGTGCAGCCAGTCGGCGCGGCTGCGGTCGTCGAGCAGCCGCTGGTCGGTCGTGGTCTTCGGCACCTCCCGGCCCCGCATGACGACGGGGCCCCGGTGGTACCAGCGTTCGCTCTTGCCCTGGGGTGTCACGGTCGCGACACTACGCGAGCCACCGGAGCACGGCCTCCTCGGATGCGACGATCTGCTCGACCGGGCAGCGCTCCTCGTCGTGGTGCGCGAGATTGGGGTCACCGGGCCCGAAGTTGACCGCCGGGATGCCCATCGCGGAGAAGCGCGCGACGTCCGTCCAGCCCTCCTTGGGGCCGACGGGCACGTCGAGCGCCGAGACGAAGGACCGCGCGGCGGGCAGGTCCAGCCCCGGGCGGGCGCCCTCGGCCAGGTCGCGCACGTGCAGCTCGCGCCCGGGCAGGACCGTCCGGACGTACGCGAGCGCGGCCTCACCGTCCTTGTCCGGGGCGAAGCGGTAGTTGATGAGGACGCTGCAGCTGTCGGGGATGACGTTGCCGGCGATGCCACCGGTGATCCCGACCGCCTGGAGTGCCTCGTGGTAGTCGAGACCGTCGACGTGGACGGTCTGCTCCTCGTGCGCGGCCAGGGCGGCGAGGACCTCGTGCGCGTCGTGGATGGCGTTGTGGCCGTTCCAGGGACGGGCGGAGTGGGCGGCGATGCCCTTGAGCTGCACCTCGACGCGCATGGTGCCCTTGCACCCGCCCTCGACGGCCGCGTTGGTCGGCTCCAGGAGCACGGCGAAGTCCGCCTCGAGCAGCTCCGGGTCGGACCGGGACAGCAGCGCGAGGCCGTTGTAGACCTCGTCGATCTCCTCGGCCTCGTAGAACAGGAAGGTGATGTCGCGGCTCGGCTCGGGAAGCAGCGCGGCCTTGAGCTGGACGGCGACGCCACCCTTCATGTCGACGGTGCCGCGCCCCCACAGCACCTCCTGCCCACCGATGTCCTCCCGGCGGACAGGGAGGTTTGCCGGGTCGCTCGTGAGCGGGACGGTGTCGAGGTGCCCCGCCAGCACGACCCGCTCGTCACGACCGAGGTCGGTGCGCGCGACGAGCGTGTTGCCGCGACGCGTCACGGTGAGGTGCGTCAGCGGGGCGAGAGCGTCCTCGATCGCATCGGCGATGGCCCCCTCGTCACGGCTGACGGACTCGATGTCGCACAGCTGCTGCGTCAGGGTCACGACGTCCGCGGTGAGGTCCAGGCTCGGCATGCCGCCACCTTAGGGTGTCCCACCCCGAGTGCGTCCTCGTGCGCTGCCGCCGATGGCCGGTCCGGCCCCTCCGGTCCTGACTCAGCTGATGAATCACGAGGGCAGCGATGGCGAAGACGAGCGCGAGGGCGAGGGCGAGGGCGAGGGCGAGGGCGAGGGCGAGGGCGAGGGCGAACCCCAACGGGGCATCGGCGATTCACCTCGTGATTCAGGACCGGAGCCCCTGAGCACCCGCAGATGATCGCGCCGACCTGCACGCTCCCCACCCCTGCCGTGACCTGCATCCCGTCCACAGGGGGGCAGCACCTCCCGATTCGACCTGACCACCGCAGCGAAGATCGAGCATGGACGCAGACCCCCCTCCCACGGGCATCGATGATCCCGGCTTTGGCGACGACATGGACTGCCCGATGCCGTGCGACCGGTGTCAGGAGCTGGCACCCCATGGCTGTGAGGACTGCTTGGACTGCCTCCTCTGGCCGGAGGCCGTCCCCCCTCGTGCCACACAGATCCCTGCACCACCCGGCCGGACCGCTCCGACCATGTTGGAAGGCCTCCGCCGTCACAGGGAGCGACTCGACGTCGGAGCGCGGGTGGGACTGGTGAGCCGCCGCTTCCGCCGCGAGCGCGGGCTCAGCCAACGTTCCCTCGCAGAAGTCATCGGATGGAGCCAACCGAGTCTGCACCGGGCCGAGCGCGATGCGGCACCGTTGTCCCTCCACCGGGTCGAGTCGTTCCTGCGGCACCTGGGTTACCGGCTGGCCATCGTCCCGGCGGAGTCCGGTGTCGCAACACCGCTCGGTGAGGACGCCGACGAGATGTGGGGCGCACCCGACCTCATCGCCCGTGACGCGGCCGGACGGCGGCTGCCGCCCCACGGGCAGGTCACCTGGAACTCGGTCCTCGACAGGCGTCTGCACGCACCCCTCGTGAAGCACGAGGCCGAGTGGACCTGGCAGCGACCCTGACAAAGGGCCGGGAGGAGTGGGTCTCGTAGGATTCAGCCATGACGACGACCCGCACTGCCTGGGCCCATGGAGTGGCCACCGTGACCACCGACGGAACCGTGCTCGACACCTGGTACCCGGAGCCCCGGCTGGGCGAGGTCCCGGAGGGCGCGACGGCGCCCGAGGAGCTGCTCGCCATCGCCGGCGAGGACACCGCGCGCGGCGTGCGGATCGAGGTCGTCACGGTGAGCATCGACCTCGACGCCGCGCCGCAGGGCGCCTCCGACGGGTACCTGCGCCTGCACCTGCTCTCCCACCGCCTGGTCCAGCCCAACTCGATCAACCTCGACGGGCTCTTCGGCCAGCTGGCCAACGTCGTGTGGACCAACCACGGCCCCTGCGCCGTCGAGGGATTCGAGGCGACCCGCGCCCGGCTGCGCGCCCGCGGCCCGGTGCAGGTCACGAGCATCGACAAGTTCCCCCGCCTCACCGACTACGTCACCCCCACGGGCGTGCGCATCGGCGACGCCGACCGCGTGCGCCTGGGTGCCCACCTCGCCTCCGGCACCACCGTGATGCACGAGGGCTTCGTCAACTTCAACGCCGGGACATTGGGTACCTCCATGGTCGAGGGCCGGATCAGCCAGGGCGTGGTCGTCGGCAACGGCACCGACATCGGCGGCGGCGCCTCGACCATGGGCACCCTCTCCGGGGGCGGGACCGAGCGGGTCTCCATCGGCGAGCGCTGCCTCGTCGGTGCCGAGGCCGGCATCGGTATCGCGCTCGGGGACGACTGCATCGTCGAGGCCGGGCTCTACGTCACGGCGGGGACCAAGGTGGCCCTGCCGGACGGGTCGGTCGTCAAGGCCGGGGACCTCTCCGGCCGCAGCTCCCTGCTCTTCCTGCGCAACTCGCTCACCGGCGCCGTCGAGGCCCGGGACCGTGCCGGCCACGGCATCGCGCTCAACGACGCGCTGCACGCCAACGACTGACCGTGCCCCGCTCCCGACCGGCCCCCGACGACAAGCGCGGTCGCCGCTGGGTACCGGCGGTCGCGACCCTGTGCGTCGTCGGCCTCCTGTGCACCGCCGGCCTCTGGTACGCACGCGACCGCATCGGTCTCTTCCTCGGGGAGAAGTGCGAGGCGACCGCGCTCGGCGAGACCGTCAGCTTCGCCCCCGACCAGATGAACCA
Organism: Janibacter cremeus; assembly: GCF_029395675.1. NCBI lineage: Bacteria > Bacillati > Actinomycetota > Actinomycetes > Micrococcales > Intrasporangiaceae > Janibacter > Janibacter cremeus. The sequence continues at coordinate 3,360,523 of NZ_CP115184.1, read as the reverse complement.
CGCGAGCACGATCGTGCTGCTCGGCGTCAAGCGCGGGCTGCCCGCACGCGCCGGGTCGATCGCCGTCGCCACCGCCATCCAGGAGTCGAAGCTGCGCAACCTCACCTACGGTGACCGCGACTCCGTCGGCCTCTTCCAGCAGCGGCCGAGCCAGGGCTGGGGCACCGTCGACGAGCTGCAGGACCCGGTCTACGCGACCAATGCCTTCTACGACGAGCTGACCAGGATCGACGGCTGGGAGGGCATGCGGATCACCGAGATCGCCCAGGAGGTGCAGCGCAGCGCCTACCCGGAGGCCTACGCCGACCACGAGCACGAAGGGCGGACCATCGCCTCGGTCCTCACCGGCCACTCCCCGACCGGCCTGGTCTGTCGCCTCGAGGAGCCGACCGGGCCCGGACGCCCGGACACCTTCGTCGCCGCGGTCGCCGAGCAGACCGGTCAGGAGGCCACGGCCGAGGGACAGGTCATCTCGGTCCGGGCGAGCGACGAGCGGCTCGCGTGGGCGGTCGGCGCCTGGGCCGTGGCCCAGGCCAAGGCCCGCAACGTCCGCTCCGTCCAGGTCGGCGACCGCCGGTGGACCCGGGAGATGGGCGATGGCGCCATGTCGTGGGGTGACGCGGACGAGGCCGTACCCGCCTCCGAGGTGCGCGTGACCCTCCACGGGGGCTGAGCCCGCACGACCCAGCCGGACCGCGGTGTCCGTGCCGTGGTCGCGCAACGCAGCGGCCCCCTCCACCCGTGGGGGCGAAGGGGGCCGGTGCGGTTGCGCGTGGTCAGCGGTTGTCGAGGTCGACGTAGTCGCGCTCGGTGGGGCCGGTGTAGATCTGGCGCGGACGGCCGATCTTGGTGGCCGGGTCCTCGATCATCTCGCGCCACTGGGCGATCCAGCCCGGGAGACGACCGATCGCGAAGAGGACGGTGAACATCTTCGGGTGGAACCCATGGCCGTGTAGATCAGGCCGGTGTAGAAGTCGACGTTCGGGTAGAGGTTGCGCTCGACGAAGTAGTCGTCGGCGAGGGCGACCTCCTCGAGCTTCATGGCGATTTCGAGCTGCTCGTCGCCGCCCATCTTCTCCAGGATGGTGTGGGCGGTGTCCTTGACGATGGCCGCACGCGGGTCGTAGCTCTTGTAGACCCGGTGACCAAAGCCCATGAGGCGGACGCCGTCCTCCTTGTTCTTCACCCGCTTCATGAAGGTCTCGGCACCGTCGTCGGAGGCCTGGATCTGCTCGAGCATCTCCAGGACCGCCTGGTTGGCGCCGCCGTGGAGCGGGCCGGACAGGGCGTGGATGCCCGCGGAGACGGAGTTGAACATGTTGGCGTGCGCGGAGCCGACGAGACGCACCGTCGAGGTGGAGCAGTTCTGCTCGTGGTCGGCGTGGAGGATGAACAGCTGGTCGAGCGCCTTGACGATCTCGGGGTCGAGCTCGTAGGGCTCGGCCGGGAAGCCGAAGGTCATCCGCAGGAAGTTCTCGGTCAGGCTCAGCGAGTTGTCCGGGTACAGGAACGGCTGGCCGACGCTCTTCTTGTGCGCGTAGGCCGCGATCGTCGGCAACTTCGCCAGCAGGCGGATGGTCGAGATCTCGACCTGCTCCGGGTCGAAGGGGTCGAGGCTGTCCTGGTAGAAGGTGCCCAGGGCGGAGACCGCCGAGGAGAGCACCGGCATCGGGTGCGCGTCGCGCGGGAAGCCGTTGAAGAAGGCCTTGAGGTCCTCGTGCAGCATCGTGTGCCGGCTGATGCGCTCCTCGAAGTCACCCAGCTGGGAGGCAGTCGGCAACTCGCCGTAGATGAGCAGGTAGGCGACCTCGACGAAGGTCGACTTGCTCGCCAGCTGCTCGATCGGGTACCCGCGGTAGCGCAGGATGCCGTTGCCGCCGTCGATGTAGGTGATGTCGGACTTGCAGGCCGCGGTGTTGACGAAGCCCGTGTCCAACGTGACGTTGCCGGTCTCCTTCAGCAGTGTGGAGACGTCGTATCCGTCGTTGCCCTCGCTGGCCTTGACGAGCGGGAAGGTCAGGTCCTTGCCTGCGGCGGAGAAGGTGGCGTCATCGGTCATGAGGTATCAGCCCTTCGTTCGTGCCGTGCCGCGGAGGCGGTGGCCCCGGGCATGCGATTCTTCTCCGAAACTACCTCAGCCGTGGGCCGGGTCACCACGCGGGTACGAGGGGTGGGACGTGGGTGGGGGGAGGTGCCGCCCCTACCGCTGCGCGGACAGGCGGGCGGCCGCGGCGGCGATGTGCTCGTCGGTGGCGGTGAGCGCGATGCGCACGTGCTGCTGGCCCGACGGGCCGTAGAACTCACCAGGCGCGGCGAGGATCCCGCGCTCGGCGAGCCGGTCGAGCGTCACCCGGCAGGGCTCGTCGGCGCTGGCCCACAGGTACAGCCCGGCGTCGGAGTCGTCGATCCGCAGGCCGAAGCCCTCGACGGCCGGGCGCAGGACCTCACGCCGGGCCCGGTACCGCTCCCGCTGGGCCGCGACGTGCTCGTCCTCGGAGACCGCGGCGAGCAGGGCGCGCTGGACCGGCCACGGCACGATCATCCCGACGTGTTTGCGCACCTCGAGCAGGCGCTTCACCAGCGTCGGGTCGCCGGCGACGAAGGCCGCCCGGTACCCGGCGAGGTTGGACTGCTTGGACGTGGAGTAGACGGCGAGCAGCCCCTCGTGGGAGCCACCGTTGACGCGCGGGTCGAGGATCGACGGTGTCGTCGGCAGCTCGGCGTAGGACTGGCCGCGCTCCTCCTCGGAGCGCCAGTCCAGCTCCGCATAGCACTCGTCGGACGCGAGGACGACGCCCCGCTCGCGCGCCCAGGCGACGACCTTGGCCAGGTGCTCGACCCCCAGGACCTTCCCGGTCGGGTTGCTCGGGCTGTTGAGCCACAGCAGCTTCGGCGCGCTCGACGGTGTCGTCGGGCCGAAGGCGGTGGTGGCGTCCGCGGCGAAGGACGTGGCCCCGGCGACCCGGGCGCCCACGTCGTAGGTCGGGTAGGCCACGGTCGGGAAACCGACGACGTCACCGGCACCGAGACCGAGCAGGGTCGGCAGCCACGCGACCAGCTCCTTGGAGCCGATCGTCGGCAGGACGCCGCCCGGGTCGAGGTCGGGCACCCCGCGACGCCGGGCGAACCACGCGGCGACACCCTCGCGCAGGTCGGGCGTCCCCCACGTCTGCGGGTAGCCGGGGGCGTTCGCGGCCGCGATCAACGCGTCCTGCACGACCTGCGGGGCGGGGTCGACGGGTGTGCCGACCGAGAGGTCGACGAGCCCCTCACCCAGGGCGGGGTCGCCGGACGAAAAGGATCTCGCCCGCGCCTTGGCAGGAGCGAGCGAGTCCCAGGGAAACTCAGGTAACGAGATCACCGTGAGCAGGGTCCGTCACTCATCGTGCTCCTGCGGGGGCAGGGCGGCGATGATCGGGTGGTCCTTGTCGATCATGCCCATCTTGGCGGCGCCACCGGGGCTGCCGAGGTCGTCGAAGAACTCGACATTGGCCTTGTAGTACTCGGCCCACTCCTCGGGGGTGTCGTCCTCGTAGTAGATCGCCTCGACGGGGCACACGGGCTCGCAGGCGCCGCAGTCGACGCACTCGTCGGGATGGATGTAGAGACTGCGCTTGCCCTCGTAGATGCAGTCGACGGGGCATTCCTCGATGCAGGCCTTGTCCTTGAGGTCCACACAGGGCAGCGCGATCACGTACGTCATGCAGCCCATACTATGTGCCCCCATGAGCGATCTGTTCCGGGGTCTCACCTCAGGGTCCAGGGCAGTCGTGCGCACCCGGATCGAGCCGCCACCGGCCGACGGACCGCAGCTGACCGACACCGTCGGCGAGATCGCCGCGCTCGACGAGGAGAGCGTGCGGATGACCACGCGCACCGGCGAGGTCACCCTGCGCCGCGACCTCGTCGTCGCCACCCGCGCCATCCCGCCGCGGCCGACCCGTCGCGGCGCACCCCACCGGGCCATCGGGATCGAGGACCTCCACCTCGTGATGACCAAGGGGCAGCCCGGCAGCACCCAGGCCTGGCTCGGCGAGGAGCGCGAGGGCTGGCTGCTGCGGGCCGGCCACGGCTGGACCGGGCGCTCCAACTCCGCCCTCCCCCTCGGCGACCCCGGGCTCCCGCTCCCCGACGCGGTCGACGCGGTCGACGCCTGGTACACCGAGCGCGACCTCACCCCGCTCGTCATGCTCCCCCGCCCCCGTGGCGCAGGCACCGGCGACGACCCGCTCGGCCGGCTGCTGCTCCAGCGCGGCTGGACCGAGGGCCACCCCGCCGACGTCCTCACCGGCCGCACCGACACCCTCCTGACCGGGTCCGCGCCGGCTCCCGAGGGCCTGACCCTGCACGCGAGCGAGCACGTGGACGAGACCTGGCTGGCGGGTTCCCCGCCCCGCCTGCAGCAGCACCATGACGCGGCCCGCGAGATCCTCGCCCTGCCGCCGCACCAGGTCTTCCTCACCGCGCAGGACGGCGAAGGGGGGACCGCCGGCGTCGTCCGCGTCGCCCTCGCCGACGGCTGGGCGGGGATCTTCGGTCTGCACGTGGCACCCGGGCACCGCCGCCGCGGGGTCGGGAGGTGGCTCACGCTCGCGGCCGCGCGCGCGGCCCGGGAGAGCGGGGCCTCGCTGACCTATCTGCAGGTCGAGCCGTCCAACGAGGCCGCCCAGCAGCTCTACCGGGGCCTGGGCATGCAGCAGCACCACGACTACGTCTACCTCGCCCGAGGCGCCTCTCCCCTCGCAAAAGCCTAGGCTCCTGCAACCCCACCGGGCCGACTCCCTTCGCAAAAGCCTGGGCTCCTGGGACCCACCGGGCCGACTCCCTTCGCAGGAGCCCAAGCTCCTGCGACGTCAGGGCCACCTGCCCGCGGCGAGCTGCTCGAGGGCCGCGGCGGACTCGTCGAGGTCGTGGGTCACGACCACCGGCTGGTCCGGGCCGGCGCAGGCGAGCGCCGCGAGGTACCGGGGCCACGGCGCCGGGACCATCAGCGAGGCCACCGGCGCCTGCGGCGCGGCGCCCGCCTTGAAGAGCGCCTCCCGCACGACCCAGCGCGCCACGTCCTCACCCCGGTCGACGGACTCGACGTCGACCCCGACCGCGACGTCCGCCGTCCCGACGAGGACGAGCGGACCGGCGTGCGCGACGCTGACCCGCGCTCCGGCGACCCGGGGCGCGCCGTGGGGCGCGCCGCAGTCGGTGCACGTGCGCTCGACCGTGACCGATCGCGGCTCGACCCCCGTGGCCGCCGCGACGGCGACCCGCAGCAGCACCGCCCCGAGGGCGAACCGACCGCGGTCCCCCGCGCGGTCCATCCGCTCCAGGCGCTCGAGCTCGCGATCGTCGAGGAAGGCGAACAGTCGCGCCTCCGCAGAGCGCAAGTCGGCCCACCACAGGTCCACGACCTGACCATCTCGCACGGCCATGTTTCCTCCGGGTGGTGGGGCGCGGTACTGTTTCGCCGTCAGAACCAAGGATAGGCAAACCTCATGTCACTGCTCGCGGAGCTGCACGAGATGCCGGTCCCGGCTCCCGCGAGCGGCAGCCGGTGGGCGGTACCGTTCCTGCACCCCACCTGCACGTCGACGGCGCTGATCACGCGCGAGCGCACGCTCGCCCACGACGAGCTGGCCGTGCGGGTCGCCGCCGTGGTCGAGCGACTGCCGGACGTGGCCACCGGCCGTCGCCTGGTCCACCTGCCACTGACCGAGCACCTCGACGACGTCGTCGGGTACCTCGCCGTCCTCGCAGCCGGCCACGTCGCGCTGGTGACCGGCCCGCAGGCCACGTCCGTCACGGACCGGTTCGCCCCCGACGTGCGCCTCGCCGGCGCCGACGTCGAGGTGATCTCCCCCGACGCCCAGCACCTCCTCCACCCGGACCTGGCGCTGCTGCTGTCCACCTCGGGCAGCACCGGGAGCCCCAAGCTCGTGCGCCTGACCCACGACAACCTCGCGGCCAACGCCGACGGCATCGCGACCGCCCTCGAGCTGGACGCCGACGACCGGGCGATCACCTCCCTTCCCCTGCACTACTGCTACGGCCTGTCGGTGCTGCACAGCGTCCTGCTCGTCGGCGGCAGCGTCGTGGTCACCGACCACTCGGTCACGGACGACCGCTTCTGGCGGCTGCAGGCCGAGCACCGCGCCACCCTCTTCGCCGGGGTCCCGCACACCTTCGACCTCGTCGGCTCCCGGCTGCGCGGCAACCTGCCGGGCCTACGGCTGGTCACCCAGGCGGGCGGTGCGATGGCCCCCGAGCGCGTGACCGAGATCGCCGAGACCGGGCGGGCGAAGGGGTGGCAGCTGGCCGTCATGTACGGGCAGACGGAGGCGACCGCGCGGATGGCGGTCCTCCCCGGCCGCGACGTCCTCGCCCACCCCGACTCCGTCGGGGCGCCGATCGCGAACTCCTCCTTCCGGCTCGACCACGACGTGCCCGGCGGGTCCGACGAGGTCGGCGAGCTCGTCTTCACCGGCCCCGGGGTGATGCTCGGCTACGCCGAGCACGCCGACGAGCTCGCGCTCGGCCGGATGGTCACCGAGCTGCGCACCGGCGACCTGGGGCGGATCGGCGACGACGGGCTGGTGCGCATCGTCGGCCGGCGTGACCAGGTCGCGAAGGTTATGGGCCTGCGCATCGACCTCGGGCGGGTCTCCGAGGCGATCACGGCGGCCGGCCACGACGTCGTCGTCACCTCCGACGCCCAGCGGCTCCTCGTCACGCTCGTGGCGGACCCCGCCGGTCCCGGCACGCGGGAGAGCGCACGAGAGGTGCGCGCCCTCGCCGCGGAGGCCTCGGGCCTGCCCCCCGGCTCCGTCGTCGTCGCCCCGATCGCCGGGCTGCCGCGGCTGGCCAACGGCAAGACCGACCGGGCCGGCTGCCGTCGTCACGCCCTCGACCACGCCGAGCGGGCGGACGACGCGGCCGACGCTGCCGACGGCGACCGTCTGGGCGCCACCGTCGGCGTCGTCGCCTCCGCCCTCGGCCGCGACGACATCGACGCGGGCCGCTCCTTCACCGAGCTCGGCGGTGACTCCTACAGTCTCGTGCAGACATCGGTCCGGCTCGAGAAGGTCCTCGGGCCCCTCCCCTCAGACTGGCACCGGGTGCCGCTGACCGAGCTCGTCCGCACCACCAGCGGACGGACCGGTGCCATCAGCTGGCTGGAGACCCCCGTGGTGCTGCGCGCCGCCGCGGTGCTGGCCATCTGCGCCTCGCACATCGGGCTGGTCAGCTGGCCGGGTGGGGCCCACACCCTCCTCGTCGTCGCCGGCTGGGCCATGGCCCGCTTCACCCTCGTCTCCTCCGACCCGGCGGAGCACCGCCGGCGGGGGATCCGCGCCGTCGTCGCGCTCGTCGTGCCATCCGTGCTCGTCGCCCTCGCGGTGCGCCTGGCCGGAGGAGGCTACGACTGGGCCAACGTCTTCCTCGTCAACTGGCTCGTCGGCACCGTCGTCAGCGACGGCCCACGGGTGCAGCTGTGGTTCATCGAGGCGCTGCTCGCGTGCATCGTGCTCGTCCTGGCCCTGATGGCGGTGCCCGCGACCAGGCGCGCCTACCTGCGCTCCCCGTGGGCCTGGAGCATGGGGCTCGCCGGGCTCGCGCTCGTCCCGCGCTACCTCCTCATCCCCGACCCCACCGGGTCGATCAGCGGCCTTCCCGGCAGCGTCCTGTGGCTCTTCGCCGTCGGCATGGCGCTCGGGGTGGCCACGACCCGACGGCAGCACCTGGCCGCACTCGCCCTCACCGCGGTCGGCATGGTCGGCTTCTTCTTCGACCCCACGCGCGGGGCCACCGTGCTCGCCGCGGTCGTCGTCCTCGCCCTCGTCCCGCGGATCCCGCTGCCACGGCTGCTGGCCCCGCTCACCGGCCTGCTCGCCACCGCGTCGCTGCACATCTACCTCGTGCAGTTCCGGATCTACCCGTACATCGACAACGGCCTCATCGCGCTCGTGCTGAGCCTGGCGGCCGGCGTCGCGGCCTGGGCCCTGCTGCACCCCCCGACGCGCGCCCTGACCGAGCTCATCGCCCCCACCACTCCCCGTCACCGACACCGACACCCCGAGGACACCCCATGCGTCGTCGCACCCTGATCACCACCGCCCTGACCTCGTCGGTCCTGGCACTGTCCGCGTGCGGGGGTGCCGGCGAGAGCTACTCGCCCGACCCGGACGCGCTGCAGATCTACTCCAGCCAGCACGACAACCTCACCCAGGCCTGGGCGGAGGGCTTCGAGGAGCAGAGCGGCATCGCGACCCAGATCCGCCCCGGCGAGGACGCCTCGATGGGGCACATGATCGTCGAGGAGGGCGCCGAGTCCCCCGCCGACGTCTTCCTCACCGAGAACAGCCCGGCGATGACCCTCGTCGAGCAGAACGACCTGCTCGCCCCCGTCGACGACTCGACGCTGGAGCTCGTCCCGAAGGACCGCCGCCCCTCCAGCGGCAACTGGACCAGCGTCGCGGCACGCTCGACCGTCCTCGTCTACAACCCGGACGAGATCGCCGAGTCGGAGCTGCCCGAGTCGCTGATGGACCTGCAGAAGCCCGAGTACCAGGGCATGTGGGGTGCCGGCGCCACCCAGGCCGACTTCCAGGCCATCGTCGCCGGCATGCTCGCCGACCAGGGCGAGGAGAAGACCGCCGCGTGGCTCGAGGGCCTGCAGGAGAACGCGGAGATCTACAAGCACAACGTCGCCACGATGAACGCGGTCAACGCCGGTGAGGTGCCGATGGGCGTCATCTACCACTACTACTGGTACCGCGACCAGGCCGAGACCCAGGAGGGCTCGGGCAACACCAAGCTGCACTACTTCAGGAACGGCGACCCCGGCGCGTTCGTCAGCCTCTCCGCCGCAGGCGTGCTCAAGAACGCCGAGCACCCGAAGAAGGCGCAGGAGTTCCTCGCCTACATCCTCTCGGACGAGGGCCAGAAGGTCCTCGAGACCAGCGGCTCCAAGGAGTACTCCGTCGCCAAGGGCGCGACCTCCGACCCCGACCTGCCGACACTGGAGTCCCTCGAGGCCCCGGCCATCGACCCGGTCGACCTCGACTCGGAGAAGGTCACGCAGATGATGACGGATGCCGGCATCCTCTAAGCAGCTCGTGACGGCCGCGGCGATCCTCGTCGCGGCCGTCACGCTGCTCCCGATCGCGGTCGTCGCCGCGGATGGGATGGCCGCCTCTCCCCGCGCGGTCCTGGACTACCTGCTGCGACCCCACATCGGCGAGCTGCTGGGCAACACGGTCGTGCTCGTGCTCGTCACCGTGCCCGCATGCCTCGTCCTGGGCGTGGGCGCCGCCTGGCTCGTCGAGCGCACCGACCTGGCCTTCGCCGGGGTGTGGCGGGTGGCGCTCGGTGCTCCGCTCGCGGTCCCGGCCTTCGTCGCCAGCTATGCGTGGATCTCCATCTGGCCGGGTCTCGACGGCCTCGGCGGTGCTGCGCTGGTGACGACCGCCGCGTACTTCCCCTTCGTCTACCTCCCCGTCGCCGCTATCCTGCGCGACCTGGACGCCTCGCCGGTGGAGGACGCCCGCGCCCTGGGGGCCACCCCCTTCGCCGCCTGGTGGCGCACGGTCCTGCCCCGGCTGCGCCCGGCCGCGAGCGGCGGCGCGCTCCTGGTCGCGCTGCACCTGCTCGCGGAGTTCGGCGTGCTCGAGATGATGCGCTACCAGACCTTCACGACCGCGATCCTCGTGCAGTACGAGGTCAGCTTCAACAGCCACCGGGGCAGCCTGCTCGCCCTCGTCCTCACCCTCCTCTGCCTCACCGTGCTCACCTTCGAGCACCTCCTGCGCGGTACCGCCCGCACCTCCCGGGTCGGCCGGGGTGTGCACCGTCGCGCCGACCCCGTTCGCCTCGGCCGGTGGTCCCCGATCGCCACCACCGCCCTCGGGCTCGTGGTGGTCATCGCCCTCGTCGTCCCGGTGACCACCGTCGGCCGGTGGCTGCTCGCCCACCTCACGACGCCCGACACCGATGCCTTCCCCCGACCCTCGCTGCTGCTGACCACCGGCTCGTCGGTCTCGCTCGCCCTCGCCGCGGCCGCGCTCGCGACCGCCATGGCCTTCCCCGGAGCGTGGCTGCTGAGCCGCCGCCGCACCGGGTGGACGATGCTGCTCGAGCGCGCCACGTACGTCGCCAGCTCCCTGCCCGGCGCCGTCATCGGCCTGGCGATGATCACCCTCACCGTCAGCTACCTGCCGGGCATCTACCAGAGCCCCTTCATCCTCGTGCTCGGTTACACGATCCTCTTCATTCCCCGCGCGATGATCTCCCTGCGCGCCGGGCTGGCCGCGGCGCCGCCGGAGCTGGGCGAGGCGGCCCGCTCCCTGGGCACCGGACCCGTGGGCGCCTTCCGTCGCGTCGTGCTGCCGCTGATGCTGCCGTCGGTGCTCACCGGTGCGGCCCTGGTCGCCATCGCGGCCGCCACCGAGCTGACCGCCACCCTGCTCCTCGCCCCGACGGGGACCTCGACGCTTGCCACCGCCTTCTGGGCCGCCAGCGACGAGTTCGACTACGTGGGTGCGGCCCCCTATGCGGCGATGATGATCCTGTTGTCCGCACCCCTGACCGTCCTGATGCTCCGACAGAGTGGGATCGAGCAATGAGTACAGTCCAGATCGACGGCGTCCGCGTCGGGTACGGCGGCGTGCCCGTCCTGCAGGACATCGACCTCACCGTGCCGAGCGGCACCACGACAGCCGTCCTCGGTGCCTCCGGTGGGGGCAAGACCACCCTGCTGCGGGTCATCACCGGCTTCCTCGCACCCGAGGCGGGCACCGTCCGCGTCGGCGAGCAGCTCGTGGCCGGCAGCGGCCGCGCGGTGCCCCCGGAGCGGCGCGGGGTCGGCTACGTGCGCCAGGACGGCGGCCTCTTCCCGCACCTGGACGTCGGCGGCAACATCACCTTCGGCATGCCCCGGGCGTCCCGCCGCCGGCGCGAGCGCGTCGGCGAGCTGCTCGAGCTCGTGGGCCTTCCCGGCGACATCTCGACCAAGCGCCCGGACCAGCTCTCCGGGGGCCAGCAGCAGCGCGTGGCACTCGCGCGGGCGCTGGCGCTCTCCCCCCGCGTCGTCCTGCTCGACGAGCCCTTCTCCTCCCTCGACACGGCGCTGCGCGCCAGCACCAGGGAGGCAGTGGCCCGGGCGCTCGCGGAGGCCGGGGCCACGACGATCCTCGTCACGCACGACCAGCAGGAGGCGCTCTCCTTCGCCGACCAGGTCGCGATCATGCGCGACGGCCGCTTCAGCCAGGTCGGCACGCCCCGGGAGATCTACGAGTCCCCCGTGGACATCCGGGAGGCCGCCTTCCTCGGTGACGTCGTGCGCCTGCCGGGCCGACCCGCGGACGGCGGGATCAGCTGCGCCCTCGGTGTGGTGCACACCCCGGCGGGGGCCACCCCCTTCGCCTCCTCGGCGGTCGTCGACGTCGTCGTCCGCCCGGAGGACCTCACCCTCACCGATGCCCCGGCCTGCGCCCACGGCACCGTGCTGGACACGCGCTACCACGGTGCCCACGCGCTCGTGCGGGTCGCGCTCGTCGACGGCACCGAGGTCACCGTCCGGGTCACCGGGCGACGCACGCCCGAGGTCGGTGAGGTCGTGCCGGTCCACGTCGACGGACCGGTGCTGGCCTACGAGTACTCCTGAGACCACCGCGCCCCCCGGCGGGCACACCCGTCGAGGGGTCCGTCAGCCCGTGCAGACGATGTGGTCGGCGGCGTCGTAGACGGTCGTGAAGGACGAGGACTTCACGGTGCTGCCGTTCTGGATGAACGACCGGGTGATGTCGACGGTGAAGCCGGGGTTGGGCGACTGCGGCACGCACTTGTCGCTGTCGTCGGTGATCCGCTCCGGCTCGACGATGTTGCGCCGCGGGCTCTTGTCGGACCTGATCTCGTCGTACGCCTTGCGGCCGGAGAAGCTCACGGTGACCTCGTTGCCGCTGACCGAGGCGTTGATGAGGATGCCGGCGCCGGTGTCGTTGGTGAACCGGTTGTCGAGGTTCGGCCAGGAGATCGTCGCCTCGCGGCCCTCGGGGTAGCGCGAGATGTAGAAGGAGTGCGGGTGGAACTCCTCGATCCTCGCCCCGGAGAAGAAGACGGCGTTGAACAGCGTCGTCGACAGCTGGGAGATGCCGCCGCCGTAGTCCTTGGCCAGCCGGCCGTTGTAGATGACGCCGGCCTGCTTGTAGCCCTTGGCCGCGGTGCGCTCGCCCAGGCGCTGATTGAGGGAGAAGGTCTCCCCCGGCGCGACGTACGCGCCGTCGAGGGTGCGCGCGGCCAGCCTGATGTTGGCCGTGCGGACCGGGTTGTCCGGCAGGTACGTCGTGAAGCTGGAGATGGTCTCCTTCGGCAGGGTGCTCCTGGCCTTCTGCGTGGTCAGCTCCGGCTGCGTCGTCGTCGCCGACGCCGTGGCGACCCGCTCGTCGCCCTTCTTGTCCATCGCCTCGACGACCTCGGCTCCCAGGCCCTTGGTCTCCAGCGTCAAACCGGTGCGTGAGGGCGAGACGTCGAAGCCCGAGCCGGACCGCGTGACCACGGCGTCCCTGGCGTCCGGGAACTTCCCGGAGTCGCTCGCGGCGGTGGCGGCGGCCTCACCCGCCTTGGCCTCGTCGACCTTCGTGGCGAGCGCGCCCTCCTCCTTGGTCACCGAGACGGCGGTGGCCAGCTGCTCGGGGGTGACCTCGAAGGAGACGTTCCCACCGTCCGGTCGGGAGGCCTTCACCGTCACCGGGCCCGCGACGAGCGGCCTGAGCTCGTCCTCGACGAAGGCGTCGATCTCCTCCGGCAGCAGCTCCGGCTCGGGCCGGGTGATCGGCGCCTCGTACTGGTGCTGGTCCGGCCAGCCCTCGGCGATGGCCGCGGTCAGCTCGTCGCGCTGCACGGTCAGACCGAGCTTCGACTTCTTGGTCTGCACCGTCGCACCCTCGAGCGCCACGCTGCCCTCGACGGGCTCGGTGTCCATGCCCTTCGTCGCCTCGTCGACGGCGGCGGAGAGCTGCTCCTCGTCGATGTCGACCTCGACGTCGCGGTGGATGTCGCCCGTGGCCTGCGCCCACAGGTCCACCGGGTTGAGGCTGAAGCCGGTCAGGCCCTCGAGGGAGGCCTCGTAGTCATGGGCCAGCCCGGCGTCGGCGGGGTCGATGGTCCGCTCCTTGCCGTCGACCATGATGACGACCGGCTCGGCCGCCTCGTCCGCAAGACCCTCGCGAAGCGCCGTGCGGGCCTGGGCCTGGGTCATGCCGCTGACGGAGACGTCCCCGACCGTGGTGTCACCGGGCACGCGGTCACCGAAGTACACCGCCGCCGCGACGTAGAGCGCCGCGAGGACGAGGATCACGAAGCCGACGGCGGCCCAGAGGCGCCGGCCACCCCGGCCGTGCTCATGCCCGTCCGTGCGGGTCTCGTCGTGGGTCATGCGGTCACCTCGTGCTCGTGTAGCGGCTGCGGTAGTAGATCAGGGGGTCGTCCCGGCGGGCATCGGCACGACTGGCCACGACCTCGCCGACGACGATCGTGTGGTCGCCCGCCACGTGCCTGGAGTAGGTCCGGCACTCGAGCGTGGCCAGCGCGTCGTCGACGAGCGCCACCCCGAGCTCCCCCCTGTGGTGCGGGATCTGCGACAGCTGACCATACAACGGCCGACCGCCGGTGCTGAGCCAGCTCGCCGCCGGGCGCCCGGACTCGGGCAGCAGGGAGGCCCCCCAGACACCCGATGAGTCCACGGCCTCGAGCCAGCCGGAGTCGTTGCGGACCGAGACGAGGACGAGCGGTGGCTCGAGGGAGACCGACGTGATGGAGTTGGCGGTCATCGCGTGGTCGTGGCCGTCCTCGAGCGTCGTCACGATCGCGATCCCGGTGGCGAAGTGCCCCATCGCGAAGCGCAGGCTCGTGTCCTCCAGGCCGCTCATCGCTGCACCAACGGCCCGCGCGGCCCGCCGCCGCCCGCCAGGGGCTGCCCCGTGCCGGGGTCCAGGCGGGCATAGCCCTCCCGGCCCGACAGGAGGGCAGCGATGTCGTTGGAGAGGGCGAAGGTCCGCTCGGGCCCGAGCGTGACCTGCGTGCGGTGGTGCCGCAGCGCGGCCATCTGCCGGTCGACGGCGTCGGGGTCGACGACGGCGTGCGTGACCACCTCGTCGTCGACGACCGACGGGGGGAATGCCCCCGTCGGCAGGCTCCAGCCGAGGTCGTCCAGACCGGGCACGGTGGCCAGGACCTGCCGGTCCTCCTCCGCCCACGACCGCGGGGTGAACGTCCCGAAGAGGTCGGGCCGACTCCCTTCGGGCAGGGCCGCGACCGCCCACCGGGTCACCTCGTGGGTGCGGATGTGGTCGGGATGGTCGTAGCCGCCGTGGGCGTCGTAGGTGACGACGACGTCGGGCGCGATGTCGGTGAGCACCTCGGAGACGGCATCGACCGCCACCCCGTCGTCCGCGCGCACCCAGGCGCGCGGGTGCTCCGCACCGGCGGTGCCGGCCATGCCGGAGTCGCGCCAGCGGGACGTCCGCCCGCTCGTCAGCTCCTCGCCGAGCACGCGGTGACGGGCGCCGATCGCGGCCATCGCGGCCCGCAGCTCGTCGCGTCGGTACTCGCCGAGGGTGTCCTCGTGGTCGGCGTCGAGGTGGGCCAGCTCGGGCGGGATGACCTCGCCCTGTTCCCCGAGGGTGCAGGTGAGCACGTGCACCTCGTCACCCGCGGCGACGTGGTGGGCGATCGCGACCCCGGTGGCCAGCGACTCGTCGTCCGGGTGCGCGTGGACGAACAGCAGGCGGGCGCTCACCTCGTCACCCCGATCAGTCCCAGCTCAGGGATCCCGCCGTAGACGGGGTTCGCGACGAAGGAGGTGACCTCCGACCCGGCGACGTGCGTCAGTCGGCTCTGGCTCAGCGGCAGGTAGGCCACGTCCTCGAGCAGCTCGGTGTCGATCGTCGCCCACTCCTCGGCACGGTCGGCGTCGTCTCGGGTGCCGGTCGCCTCGTCCATGGCCTCGTTGACGTCCTTGTCGGCGTACTGACCGTGGTCACGACCGACCGACTTCTTCGACAGGTTCACCCGGTCGTCGAAGAGCGGGGGCAGCACGGTCGCCGCCGACGGGTGGTCCGGTCCCCAGTTGGCCCAGACGAGGTCGTGGTCCTCGACGCTCGCGCGGGAGGAGATCGTCGTGAAGTACTCCTCCTCGTCGACCGGCTCCAGCGTGACGTCGAAGCCCGCGGCCCTCCAGCCCGGCAGGAGCTTCTCGAGCGCGGCAGCCAGGTCCTCGGTGTCCCGGTGGACCAGGGTCAGCTCGATCGGGGTGTCGACGTCGGCCTTGGCGACCAGCTTCTTCGCCGCCTCGGTGCTGCCCTGGGGTCCGTGGTCGAGGACGGTCTCGTGTGCCGAGGGGAGAGCGGTCCCCAGGAGGGACCACGTCGCCCTGCCGGTACCCATGCTCGCAGCGTAGGCCTCGCGGTCGGTCGCCGCGGCGAGGGCCCGGCGGACGTCGCGCGAGCGCAGGGCCTTGCTCTCGGCGTTGACAGCCAGGTAGTCGACGAGCTGGCCGTCGGTGTCCACGGTCTGGACCAGCGGCCCCGCCTCGCTGATCGCCTCGTCGAGGGCCGGGGGCATCGGGTCGAGGGCGAGGGTGCGCCCGCCGTCCTTCCCCTCGATGATCGTGCGCAGCGCCTCCTTGGGCGCCACGCCCTCCTTGTGCTCGATCGAGGTGGGCCCCGGTCGGCGAAGGGGGTCCGACTTGGGTTTCCACTCGGGGTTGCGCACCCAGGTGCCGCCCTTGGACGGGGTCCACCCGTCCTCCAGCTCGTACGGCCCGGAGGAGTACGCGCGGTAGGTCGCCCCCTTCTCCGGCAGGTCCGCCTTGACCGGGGCGAACTCGGGGAGGGAGACGATCTCGTCGAAGTTGCCGACCGGCTGCGAGAGGTGGAAGACGACGGTCGAGGGGTCGGTGCACTCCACGGCCTCGTCGATCAGCTTCCTCGCCTTCTTCGACCGCCCCTCCTTGCCGGTGGGCCCGGGGTAGGTGGAGGTCCCGTCGGACTCCTTGGGGATGTCGAGGTAGGTCAGGGCGTAGCCGCTGGAGGAGACCTCGGGGTCGAAGGAACGGGCCACCCCGTGGCGCACGTCCTCGCAGGTGATCGTCGAGCCGTCCTGCCAGGTGCCCCCCGGGCGCAGCGAGAAGGTCCACGTGGTGGCGTCCTTGCTGGGTTCGCCGGTGCCCTCCGCGAGGTCGCCGACCAGGGTGCGCTGCCCGGACAGGGCGGAGTCGGGCTGGTAGGCGGTGAGCGTACGCATCCACGTGCGCGAGGCGAAGCCGGCCGTGCGACGGTCGGTGATCCGCTGGGGGTCCCACGCCTGGACCGGCCCTGCTGCGAGGACGGTGAGCCGGTCGTCGGGCCCGGCGACGCTCCCGGAGGCCGTGGACGTGTCGGAGTCGCTGCCGCTGGTGGTGTCGGCGAGGTCGTCCACGAGGTCGCTGGAACATCCCACCGCTCCCGCCAGGGCGAGCGAGGTGAGGACAGCGAGGGTGCCACGCGCGGAGCGCCTCATCGGCGCCGACCTCCTCAGGAGTTGCGGGCCCGGGCAGCGCTGCGGGCGCGCAACGTGTGATCGAGCTCGACCTTGCGGATGCGCACGGCGTCCGGGGTGACCTCGACGCACTCGTCCTCGCGGCAGAACTCCAGCGACTGCTCCAGGCTGAGGCGACGGGCAGGGACGACCTTCTCGAAGTTGTCCGCCGACGACGCACGCACGTTCGTCAGCTTCTTCTCCTTCGTGATGTTGACGTCCATGTCGTCGGCGCGGGAGTTCTCGCCGACGATCATGCCCTCGTAGACCTCGGTGCCCGGCTCGGTGAAGAGCGTGCCGCGCTCCTGGAGGTTGACCATCGCGTAGGAGGTGACGGGGCCGGACCGGTCGGCGACGAGGGATCCGGAGACGCGCGTGGTGATGGTGCCGAACCACGGCTCGTAGTCCTCGAAGACGTGGTGGGCGATGCCGGTGCCGCGGGTCTCGGTGAGGAACTCCGTGCGGAAGCCGATGAGGCCACGCGAGGGCACGAGGAACTCCATGCGGATCCAGCCGGTGCCGTGGTTGGTCATCTGCTCCATGCGGCCCTTGCGGGCGGCGAGGATCTGGGTGATCGCGCCGAGGTACTCCTCGGGGGTGTCGATGGTCAGGCGCTCGACCGGCTCATGAACCTTGCCGTCGACCTCGCGGGTGACCACCTGCGGCTTGCCGATGGTCAGCTCGAAGCCCTCGCGCCGCATCTGCTCGACGAGGATCGCCAGCGCGAGCTCGCCGCGGCCCTGGACCTCCCAGGTATCGGGGCGCTCGGTGGGCAGGACGCGCAGCGACACGTTGCCGACGAGCTCCTTGTCCAGCCGGTCCTTGACCATGCGCGCGGTGACCTTGGTGCCCTTCGTCGGTCCACGACCGACGAGCGGGGAGGTGTTGGTGCCGAGGGTCATCGAGATGGCCGGCTCGTCGACGGTGATGACCGGCAGCGGGATCGGGTTCTCGGCGTCAGCGATGGTGTCGCCGATCATGATCTCGGGGATGCCGGCGATGGCGATGATGTCGCCCGGGCGGGCGGTGCCGGTCTCCATCGGCACCCGCTCCAGGCCCTCGGTGATGAGCAGCTCGGTGATCTTGACCTTCTGCTGGGTGCCGTCGTGGCGGCACCAGGTCACCTGCTGGCCCTTGCGCAGCTCGCCGTTGAAGACGCGCAGCAGCGCGAGGCGACCGAGGAAGTTGCTCGAGTCGAGGTTGGTCACGTGCGCCTGGAGGGGGGCGTCGTCCTCGAAGGACGGGGCCGGAATGGTCTCCATGATCGTTCGGAACAGCGGCTCCAGGTCGCCGTTGTCGGGCAACGTGCCGTCGTCCGGTCGCGTCATGCTGGCCGCGCCGGCCTTGCCCGAGGTGTAGACGATCGGGAACTCGATCTGGTCCTCGTCGGCGTCGAGGTCCATGAACAGCTCGTAGGCCTCGTCGACGACGTCGGCGATCCGGCTGTCGGGACGGTCGACCTTGTTGATCGCCAGGATGACCGGCAGCTTCGCTGCGAGAGCCTTGCGCAGGACGAAGCGGGTCTGCGGCAGCGGCCCCTCGGAGGCGTCGACGAGCAGGACGACCCCGTCGACCATGGACAGACCGCGCTCGACCTCGCCACCGAAGTCGGCGTGGCCGGGGGTGTCGATGATGTTGATCGTCGCGCCGTCGGGGGCCCCGTGGGCGGCCGCGGAGGGACCGTTGTAGTGGATCGCCGTGTTCTTGGCGAGGATGGTGATGCCCTTCTCCCGCTCCAGGTCGCCACTGTCCATGGCCCGCTCGTCGACGTGGTCGTGCTCGCCGAAGGCTCCCCCCTGCCAGAGCATCTTGTCGACGAGGGTGGTCTTGCCGTGGTCGACGTGGGCGACGATGGCGACATTGCGGATGTCGCGGCGGAAAGTCAGGGGCATGGGTGGGATTCTCTCAGGACGCGCACCCATGCCCAAATGGACGTCGGTCGCCACCCGCTGGACCGACCCGACAGGTGAGGGTTTTCCCCCTTCGTCGCGGCCCCCTCCGCACAAGCGGTATCACTCCGGTAAAGGTGATCGGCTTACCGCGCAGCAGTCGACCATTGCCGCTAGATTGCCGGGTCAACCCGTGTGTGCATCACGTCACACCGGGGGTTCTCCGGGCAGTCCTGTCCGGGGCCGGCACGACAAGCGAGGAACCACATGTCGATGAGGAAATCAGCTCCGCTGGCCGCGGCCGCCGCGGTGGCCCTGGTCCTGAGTGCCTGCGCCGAGAGCGAGCGCGACGGCTCCGGTGGCGGGGGCGGAGAGGGCGGCAGCACCTTCACCTTCGGCGCCGCGGGCGCCCCCGAGGTGTTCGACCCCTTCTACGCCACCGACGGCGAGACCTTCCGCATCACCCGCCAGATCTTCGAGGGCCTCGTCGAGGTCAAGCCCGGCAGCGCCGAGCTCGGTCCTGGCCTGGCCACCGAGTGGGAGCCCAGCGAGGACGGCAAGGACTGGACCTTCACCCTGCGCGAAGGGGTGCAGTTCAGTGACGGTGAGCCGCTGAACGCCGAGGCCGTGTGCGCCAACTTCGAGCGGATGGCCAACCAGAACGAGGCCGCCCAGTCCGGCCCGGCCGAGTACTGGGCCTACAGCACGGGCGGCTTCGGCAAGGACTCCCTCTACGACGGCTGCAAGGTCGAGGACGAGCAGACCGTCGTCATCTCGGTCAAGCGCGCCACCTCGAAGTTCCCCGCGCTGCTCTCCCTCTCCTCCTTCGCGATGCAGTCGCCCAAGGCCCTCGAGGAGGGCAACGCGAACAACGTCAAGACGCAGGGCCAGGGCTTCGTCTACCCCGAGAACTCGAAGAACCCCGTCGGCAGCGGTCCGTACCTCTTCGAGGAGTACGACGAGGCCAACAAGACCGTGACCATCGTCCGCAACGACGACTACTGGGGCGAGAAGGCGAAGACCGAGAAGATCGTCTTCAAGATCATCCCCGACGAGTCGACCCGTCGCCAGGAGCTCGAGGCCGGCAGCATCGACGGTTACGACCTGCCCAACCCCGTGGACTGGAAGGGTCTGGAGGAGGCCGGCAACAAGGTCGAGATCCGCGACCCCTTCAACATCCTCTACATGGGCCTGAACCCGGAGTCGAACCCGAAGCTGAAGGACGTCAAGGTCCGGCAGGCGATCAACTACGCGATCGACCGGGAGAGCCTCGTCAGCTCCCAGCTGCCCGAGGGTGCGAGCGCGGCCTCGCAGTTCATGCCCGAGGCGGTCAAGGGGTACAACAAGGACCTCGAGCCCTACCCGCACGACGTGGACAAGGCCAAGCAGCTGCTGAAGGAGGCCGGCGCGGAGAACCTCACCCTGCAGTTCGCCTACCCGAGCCAGGTCTCGCGGCCGTACATGCCCAACCCGCAGAAGATCCACGAGGCCATCGCGAACAACCTCGAGGCGGCCGGCATCACGGTCAAGGCGACGACGAAGCCGTGGAACGGCGGGTACCTCGACAACGTCGACGCCGGTCAGTACGACGCGTGGCTGCTCGGCTGGACGGGTGACTACGACTCGGCCGACAACTTCGTCGGCACCTTCTTCGGCAACGCGTCGGCCAACGACTTCGGCACCGTCGAGGCCGGATACGGCGAGCAGCTCGCCAAGGAGCTGGCCGAGGCCGACGGCACGGTCGACGAGGAGGAGCGCGCCACCAAGTACGAGGAGCTGAACAAGAAGATCGCCGAGGAGTACGTCCCCGGCGCTCCGATCTCGCACTCCCCGCCGGCCATCGTGGTCAGCGAGGACGTCGAGGGGCTCGTCACGAGCCCGCTCACGGCCGAGCACTTCGACACCGTCACCGTCGGCGGCGAGTGAGCGGCGCCTGCTAGACACGCCCTCCACCCATCACCGGCGGTTCGGGGCCGTCGTGACCGATCGCGGTCATGACGGCCCCGAGCCCCGCCGACAGCGAGGTCACTCCCTGTGCTGAAGTTCATCGTCCGACGGCTGATGCAGCTCGTGCTCGTCGTCTTCGTCCTGTCGATCCTGCTCTTCGCCTGGCTGCGCGCCCTGCCCGGCGGAGTCGTCTCCGCGATGCTCGGCGAGCGCGCCACACCGAAGTCGCGTGCGGCACTGACCGAGGCGCTCGGACTCAACGAGCCCATCCCGGTGCAGTACCTGAACTTCCTCGAGCGGGCCGTCCAGGGTGACTTCGGCGTCTCCACGGGGGTCCAGACCGGCAGGCCGGCGCTGGACATCTTCCTCGAACGCTTCCCCGCGACGATCGAGCTGAGCGTCGTCGCGCTCGTGCTCGCGATCTCCCTCGCCATCCCCCTGGGCTACCTCTCGGCCCGACGCAGCGGCGGCATCATCGACAACGCCTCGATCCTCGGGTCGCTCGTCGGGGTGGCCGTCCCCGTCTTCTTCCTCGCCTTCCTGCTGAAGTACTGGTTCGCCGTGGAGCTCGGGTGGTTGCCCGTCTCCGGCCGGCAGAGCATCGGCAACGCGACCTCGGTGACCGGCTTCTTCGTCCTCGACGGGATCCTCACCCGGGAGTGGGACGCCGCCTGGGATTCCCTCAAGCACCTCATCCTTCCCGGGATCGCCCTGGCCTCCATCCCCTTCGCGATGATCTTCCGGATCACCCGGGCGTCGGTCCTGGACGTCCTGGACGAGGACTTCGTCCGCACCGCGCAGGCGAAGGGGTTGAGTCACCGCGTCGTGCGCGGCCGCCACGTCATGCGCAATGCCCTCCTGCCGGTGGTCACCGCAGTCGGTCTGCAGATGGGGCTGCTGCTCTCCGGGGCGGTGCTCACCGAGACCGTCTTCAACTTCGGTGGCGTCGGCAGTGCCCTCGAGGAGGCCTTCCGTGAGCGGGACTACCCCGTGCTGCAGGTCATCGTGCTCGTGGCCGCCATCGCCTACGTCCTGGTGAACCTGCTCGTGGACATCCTCTACGCGCTCATCGACCCCCGAGTGAGGCCCTGATGACTTCCTCCGACAACGGTCCCCGGCGGGGCCCCGGCGCGCGACGCAAGCAACGCATCGACGCGCTCGCCGGCAGCGCCATGGCCACGGCCCCGGCGACGGTCGACGAGGCGGGCGCCATCGACGAGGGCGACGGCGTCTCCCTCATCGCCTCGGCGTGGCGCCGGCTGCGCCGCAACCCGATCTTCCTGCTCGGCCTGGGCATCACCGTGGTGTTCGTCGTCCTCGCGATCATCTCGCCCCTGCTGGCCCCGCACGACCCGGCCAAGTGGATCCTCGCGGACCAGATCAGCCAGCAGACCAATCCCGTCCCGGACCCGCAGCCGGGCCACCCGCTCGGAGGCGACCCGAAGGGACGCGACCTGCTCTCGCGGCTGCTCATCGGCAGCCGCCAGACGCTGATGGTCGGCGTTTTGGCCACCCTGGGCGGGCTCACCGGCGGCGTCCTCCTCGGCACCATCGCCGGCGCCTTCGGCGGGTGGGTCGACTCGGTGGTCATGCGGATCGTCGACGTGATGCTCTCGATCCCCTCGCTGCTGCTCGCGATGTCCATCGCCGTCGTCGCCGCCGAGCCCAGCCAGTGGACGGTGATCATCGCCGTCGGCGCCGTCCAGGTCCCGATCTTCGCCCGCCTGCTGCGCGGCTCCATGCTCGCCGAGCGCAGCAAGGACCACGTCCTGGCGGCCCGGGCGCTGGGTGTCCGCCGTCGGGCGATCGTGCTGCGGCACATGCTGCCCAACTCGCTGGGCCCGGTGATCGTGCAGTCGACGCTCGTGCTCGCGACCGCGATCATCGATGCGGCCGCCCTGTCGTTCCTCGGCCTCGGCAACCCCGACGACTCCCAGCCCGAGTGGGGCCAGATGCTCGGACAGGCACAGCAGTACATCTACGACAACCCCCACCTGGCGTTCTACCCGGCGGCGTGCATCATCGTCGTCGCACTCGGCTTCACCCTCATGGGTGAGTCGCTGCGCGAGGCACTCGACCCCAAGAGCCGACGGTGACCACCATGACGACGACCCACTCCCACGAGCCCCTGCTGTCCGTCCGCGACCTCACGGTCTCCTTCGGGCGCCGGAACCAGGAATCCTTCGCCGCCGTCGACGGGCTGAGCTTCGACGTGCGACCGGGCCAGACCGTCGGTCTCGTCGGCGAGTCGGGCTGCGGCAAGTCGGTCACCTCCCTGGCGATCATGGGCCTGCTCCCCCCGCACGGCAACGAGGTCACCGGCACGGTGTCCTACGACGGCCAGGACCTGCTCGCGATGCCGGAGAAGGAGCTGCGGGCGAAGCGGGGCCGGGAGATCAGCATGATCTTCCAGGACCCCCTGTCCTCGCTGAACCCCGTCGTGCCGATCGGTCGTCAGGTCAGCGAGGTCCTCGAGCGGCACCGTGGCCTGTCGCGCCGGGCTGCCAAGCCGCGCGCCCGCGACATGCTCGAGAAGGTCGGCATCCCCGACCCGGACCGGCGTCTCACCGACTACCCGCACCAGCTGTCCGGTGGCATGCGGCAACGCGCCCTCATCGCGATGGCGCTCGCCTGCGAGCCACGCCTGCTCATCGCCGACGAGCCGACGACGGCGCTCGACGTGACGATCCAGGCGCAGATCCTGGCGCTGCTGCGTGACCTCGTCGAGGACACCGGGACGGCGCTGATCATGATCACCCACGACCTCGGGGTCGTCGCCGGCCTGTGCGACGAGATCAACGTCCTCTACGGCGGGCGCCTCGTCGAGCGCGCCGAGCGCCATGCGCTCTTCGCCGAGCCCCGCCACCCGTACACCGGGGGGTTGCTCTCCAGCGTCCCCAGCCTCGACGGCGACCGGGGTGCACGCCTCAACCCCGTCCCGGGGTCGGTCGCGGACAACCTGCCGTGGACCAGCGCGTGCGCCTTCGCCCCCCGGTGCGCCAATGCGATCGACCGCTGCGTGGAAGTCACTCCCGACCTCGCGGTCACCGACGACCACCGGGCGCTGCGCTGCTTCAACCCGCTGGCCGGCACCCCTTCGCCCGCCGAGGGCGCCACGACCGAGGAGGTCCGATGAGCACCGACGCCACGACGAGGACCGCCGGTCCCGACCACGAGGACGGCGACGTGCTCGTCGACGTGCACGGCCTCAAGGTCCACTTCCCCATCACGAAGGGGGTGATCTTCGACCGCGTCGTAGGGCACGTCTACGCCGTCGACGGCGTGGACCTGCAGATCCGACGGGGTGAGACCTACGGCCTCGTCGGCGAGTCCGGCTGCGGCAAGTCGACCCTGGGGCGGGCGATCCTGCACCTCGAGCCGGCGACCGCGGGCACCGTCACCTTCGACGGGGAGGCGATCAGCACCCTCAAGGGCGAAGAGCTGCGGCGTCGGCGGCGGGACCTGCAGATGATCTTCCAGGACCCGATGGGCAGCCTGGACCCACGACAGAGCGTCGAGGCGCTGCTGGTCGAGGGGATGCGGGCCCACGGCATCGTCAAGGACGCCAAGGACGCCGGCCCCCGCCTGCGTCAGCTTCTGAAGGACGTGGGCCTGCCCACGGCCGCCCTGAAGAAGTACCCGCACGAGTTCTCCGGCGGTCAGCGCCAGCGCGTCGGCATCGCGCGGGCACTGAGCGTCGAGCCGGAGCTGATCGTGGCCGACGAGCCGGTCTCGGCCCTGGACGTCTCCGTGCAGGCACAGGTGATCAACCTGATGTCCGACCTGCAGGAGCGCTACGGGCTGACCTACCTCGTGATCGCCCACGACCTCGCCGTCGTCCGCCACATCTCCGACCGGGTCGGGGTGATGTACCTCGGCGGGATCGTCGAGGAGGCCGACGCCGACGACCTCTACACCACTCCCCTGCACCCCTACACCCGTGCGCTGCTGTCCGCCATCCCGGTGCCGGACCCGGTCGTCGAGGACTCCCGTGAGCAGATCCTGCTCACCGGTGACCTCCCGTCACCGGCCAACCCTCCGTCGGGGTGCCGATTCCACACCCGGTGCCCGTGGCGCCAGGAGTCGCGGTGCGACACCGAGCGGCCGCAGCTGCGGATCGTCGACATCGACGGTGCGGGCAGCGGGCACAAGGTCGCCTGCCACTGGGCCGAGGACATCGCCGCCGGCCGCATCCAACCGCACGAGGTCGTCCCCGAGGCCGACGAGACGGGCGCCGATCTCGCCGCGAGGCAGGAGGCGGACCGGCTGGCCGAGGAGCTCCCCTTCGCCTGACTCCCCTCTTCCCGGCCCTCCCCCTTCGCAACTGCTTAGGCTCTTGCAAGTGGTGGGTCAGGCAGCCGGCACCCTGGACGCCTCGGCGACGGCCGCGGCCAGGAGGCTGTGGATCTTCGCCTCCTCCGTGAGGTCCTCCCACGTGCCCCGAACGACCACCCAGCCTTCGGCGCGCAGATCAGCCTCACGCGCGAGCTGCTCCTCCATGACTTCGGGGCCGGTGTACTTGATCGCGCCGTCGAACTCAATCGCGACCTTGTACTCCCGCAGGGCGAAGTCGAGGCGATACCGACGACCTCGTGCCACCACCTTGACCTGCGGATCGAAGGCCCACGGGCAGCTGCGCAACACGTCGGCGGTGAGGGTTTCTCCCGGCGACTCGTGTCGCGGGTCGATGTGCGCGAGGGCATCTCTGGCCCGACCCACGCCCCTGAAACCGCGCATGGCCTCGAGGTCCTGGTCGATCTGCCCTTGAGTACACAGGCCGTGCCGCACCGCGTGGTCGGCGGCCACCAGGGCTCCGAGCGGGTTGTTGTTCAGCGCAGCGCCGACGATGGCGCTCGCAGGATCCGCCACCCGAACCGGACGGTGTGCGATGGGGTCGATGACCTCGTTGACGGCCTGTCGCCTCGTGGGTGCTCGACTGACCCGGACGCCGCGGCGCACGCGCCCGTGGGTGGCATTGACCTTGCTGATCTCGACGACGGTGAGGTCCGTGCGCGCCAACGGCATCCCGTGGAGCAGGATCGCGGAGTGCCGGCACGCGGCGAAGTCCTCGCCGTGCAGCTGCAGGGTGGCAACCGTGCGCAGGATGTGCTTCTCCTCGTCCGTGGCGCCCACTCGAGTGGAGTACCATCCCCGCTCGACCCTCCAGAGTTGGCCCCGTCGGACCAAGATCGCAAGATCGTGCGCGGACACGCCCATGGACCGGGCTCGCCCGAAGTCGAAGAGGGGCAGGTCGCCCAGGTCCGCCGGGTCGATTCGCAGTGTTGGTTGCACACGGCAAGGGTGCCGAAATGTGCGCCGGCCCCCGGCAGAGTTTTCCACAGGCAACGAACGTGACCAGTGCGACGAACTCTTGCTACGCAGCTGCTTAGGCTCTTGCGAGATCTACGCCCACCCCCTGCGCAACTGCTTAGAGGTCCCGCCAGTAGGTCATGGTCGCTTGTCCGGTCGTTTGTCCCAGCGGTGGGTGGTCCAGGCTTGGCGCAGGAGTCGGCGGACGATGATCGCGGCGTTGGCCAGGGCGATGAATGCGGTGATGACGTGGGTGCGGCGTTCGGTGCAGATGGCCAGCTTCTTGAAGCCGCGGTTGTGCCAGGAGTTGGTGCGCTCAACGACCCAGCGGGCGCCGGCCTGCAGGGGGAAGCCCTTGGCGCTGATCACGGGCGTGCAGCCCAGTTCCTCCAGCAGCTCTCGGGTGATGGCGCTGTCGTAGCCGGCGTCCAGGTGCACCGTGATCTGCTCGGGCAGCCCGACCCCGAAGCGGATCTCGAACCTGCCCAGCTGTTCCAGCGTGGGCCGCAGGAAGGGTGAGTCGTTGCGGTTGGCCGGGGCGACCATGCAGCCGATCGGGATCCCGGCCCCATCGGTCATCACCGACCGCTTGGTGCCTTGTTTGCCGCGGTCTACCGGGGATCTTCCTGCGGCGTGGCCACCGCAGGGAGCTTTGACGATGCACCCGTCGACGGTGATGTCTGCCAGGTCCAGGCCCACGATCCGGTCGTAGGCTTCCAAACAGATCTGCTCCAGCCGCTGAAAGAGCCCGGCGTGGATCCACGCATCGCGACGTCGGCGGATCGTCGTGGCCGAACAGGCCGAGTCCGCGATCCGTTCGTAGGCAGCACCCAGCACGAGGCTCTGCACGAGCTTGTCGAAGACGACCCGGTCATCGATACGGGGGTTGTGACATCCCAGCGGGTGGGTGTCGACGTGGTCGGGGATCAGCGCGGCGAACTGGTCCCACAGGGGTTCGATGACAGAAGATGGCAGGGCAGGCACAAGCACCTCGGAACGGAAGACGGCGTTAGACACCTCTTCCTGTACCGGTGCTTGTGCCTGCCCTACGTCACCGACACGCGCCCGCCGGCCAGCCACCTACTGGCGCAACCTCTTAGGCTCTTGCGAGAACCCGACACCAACGCAGAGCGCCCCCACCCGATCGCTCGGTGGGGGCGCCGTCGTGCGGGCGGAGGGAGGGTCAGTGGCCCGAGCCGGCGTCCGAGGTCTCGACGTGTGCCTGCCCCGTGGGGGCGCCGACCTGTCCCTCGGTCAGGACGTCGCTCGTGTCCACGTCTCCCTGCCCGGCGAAGAGGCTCCGCTGGTCCTTGCCGGTGAGGTCCTCGGTCTCGACGATGACCTTCGGCTCGGCGAAGTGACACCGGGAGTCGTGCTCGCCGACGCCGTCCGGGCGCGGGATGAGCTCCGGCGGCGGCTCGACCTTGCAGATGTCCTGCGCCTTCCAGCAGCGGGTGTGGAAACGGCACCCGGCCGGAGGATTGGCCGGCGAGGGGACGTCGCCCTGCAGCACGATCTGGTCGCGCTTGCCCCGCAACGTGGGGTCGGGCACGGGCACCGCGGACAGCAGCGCCTGCGTGTACGGGTGCGTCGGCCGGGAGTAGATGTCGTCCTCGTCCCCGATCTCGACCATCTTGCCGAGGTACATCACGGCGACCCGGTCGGAGATGTGCCGCACGACCGACAGGTCGTGGGCGATGAAGACGTAGGACAGGCCCAGCTCGTCCTGCAGCTTCTCCATCAGGTTGATCACCTGCGCCTGGACGGACACGTCCAGGGCCGAGACCGGCTCGTCGCAGATCAGGACCTTGGGATTCAGCGCGATGCCGCGGGCGATGCCGATGCGCTGGCGCTGACCGCCGGAGAACTGGTGCGGGTAGCGGTTGATGTGCTCGGGGTTGAGACCGACGAGCTCGAGGAGCTCCTGCACGCGTGCACGCCGCTTGTCCTTCGGGACGACGTCGGTGTGGATCTCGAAGGGCTCAGCGACGATCTCGCCCACCGTACGGCGCGGGTTGAGGGAGGTGTACGGGTCCTGGAAGACGATCTGGATGTCCCGCCGCAGGCGCCGCATCTCCGCCCCCGACTGCTTGAACATGTCGGTGCCGTCGAACTCGATCGAGCCCTCGGTCGGCTCCTCCAGCCGCATCAGCAACCGACCCAGCGTGGACTTGCCACAGCCGGACTCGCCCACGACACCGAGCGTCTCGCCTCGTCGCAGCTCGAAGTCGACTCCGTCGACTGCGCGGACGTGACCGACCGTGCGGCGCAGGACGCCGCCCTTGATCGGGTAGTGCTTCTTCAGGCCCGTGGCCTTGAGGATGACGTCATGATCAGGCATTCAGCACCTCCTGGCTGAAGTGGCACGCCGACTGGCGGCGCGGGCCCACGTCGAGCAGCTCGGGACGGTCGACCCGGCAGATGTCCTGGGCCATGACGCAGCGCGGGTGGAAGGCGCAGCCCGGTGGGATCCGGGTGAGGTTCGGCGGCAGGCCGCCGATCGCCGACAGCTGCTGACCCTTCTGGTCCAGTCGGGGGATCGACTCCAGCAGACCCTTGGTGTAGGGGTGGGCCGGCTGGGCGTAGATGTCCTCGACCTCGGCCCGCTCGACGATGCGTCCGGCGTACATGACCGCAATCCGGTCGGCGACGTCGGCGACGACGCCGAGGTCGTGGGTGATGAGGATCATGCCCATGTTGTGCTCGTGCTGCAGGTCCTGGAGCAGCTCCATGATCTGCGCCTGGACGGTCACGTCCAGGGCGGTGGTCGGCTCGTCGGCGATGAGCACCTTCGGGTCCAGGGCGATCGCCATGGCGATCATGATCCGCTGGCGCATCCCACCGGAGAACTGGTGCGGGTAGGCCTTGACGCGATCCTTGGCGCCGGGGATGTTGACCCGCTCCATCAGGCGCACGGCTTGGTCATAGGCGTCGGAGCGGTTCATGCCGCGGTGCTGGCGGAACATCTCGCCGATCTGCCAGCCCACCGGGAAGACCGGGTTGAGCGAGCTCAGGGCGTCCTGGAAGATCATCGAGACATCGGGTCCCCGCCCCTTCCGTCGCTTCTCGTCCTCCATGGTCAGCAGGTCCTCACCCTTGTAGAGGATGCGGCCCTTGGTGATGCGCGCCGGGGGGATGTCGAGGATGCCCATGATCGCCTGGGCGGTCACGGACTTGCCGGAGCCGGACTCGCCGAGGATCGCCAGGGTCTCCCCCTCGTCGAGGGAGAAGTCCACGCCGTTGATCGCCTGGGCCACGCCTTCGTCGGTGTGGAACTCGACGTGCAGGTCGTCGACCTCGAGCAGGCGCTCGCCGGTCGTCGTCGGGGTACTCATGTGGTCACTCACCTTGCTCTCAGCGACTCTTCGGGTCGAAGGCGTCACGCACGGAGTCACCGAGCATGATGAAGGCCAGGACCGCGAGGCTGAGGAAGAGGGCGGGGAAGAAGAGAATGTAGGGCTCGGTCCGCAGTGCGATCTGGGCGTCGGTGATCATCACGCCCCAGGACACGGTCGGCGGACGCAGGCCGATACCCAGGTAGGACAGGGTCGCCTCGACGCTGATGTAGGCACCGAGGTTGATCGTGCTCACCGCGATGACGGGGGCCATCGCGTTGGGCAGGATGTGCCGCCGGGTGATCCGCATCGGCGAGGCTCCGAGGGCCCGGGCCGCCTGGACGTAGTCGTTGGGCTTGACCTGCAGTACCGAGGAGCGCATGAGGCGCATGATGCTCGGCCAGCCGAAGATCACCAGCACGAGGACGACCTGGAAGATCACGCCGAAGTACCCCTGGATCGGGACGCCGAAGATCGTGTCCTCCTCACGCATGGCGGCCAGGAAGATGATGCCGGCCAGCAGCAGCGGGATGGCGAAGAAGATGTCGGCCACGCGGCTGACGAGGGCGTCGGCCCAGCCGGAGACGTACCCGGCGAGCAGACCCATGATGCTGCCCAGTACCAGTGCGCCCGACGCCGCGAAGACACCCACGAGGATCGAGGCCCGTGCGCCGTAGACGACGCGGCTGTAGATGTCGTAACCCTGACGGTCGGTACCGAACCAGTGCTCCGTGCTGGGCGACTGCATCGCCCGGCTGAGCACGCCGTAGTGCGGGTCCTGGTTGGTGAAGAGCGAGGGCCAGGCGGCCATCAGCAGGAACATCAGGACCAGGACGCTGGAGACCCAGAACAACGGATTGCGCTTGAGCGAGCGAAAGGCGTCCGCGCTCAGCGACCGGGCGACGACCTGGTCGTCGTCGACGACCGGCCGGCCGTCGGCACTGACCCCTGAGCTGCTCACGGGTTCGGCGCCGGGTGTCTCCCGCTCGGGCTGCGGCGTCTCGGGTGCGGTGCGGGTCTTCTTGTCAGTCATGGCTGATCCTCGGGTCCAGTACGCCGTACAGGAGGTCGACGATGAGGTTCACGATGAGATAGATGATCACCAGCGCGGTCACCGCGCCGACGACGGCCATGCCGTCGCGGTTGTGGATCCCCTCGAAGATGTACCCACCGACGCCGTGGATGTTGAAGATGCCCTCCGTGACGATGGCACCGCCCAGGAGCGCTCCGAAGTCGTAACCCATAAAGGTGATCACGGGGATCATCGAGTTGCGCAGGGTGTGCACGCCGATGATGCGTCCCTGCTTCAGTCCCTTGGCCTTGGCGGTGCGCACGTAGTCGGACTTGAAGTTCTCACCGATGTTGCTGCGCATGAGTCGGGCGATGTAGGCCATGGACAGCGAGCCGAGGACGAAGCCCGGCAGGAGCAGGCTGTAGAAGGTGTACTCGGCCCCCACGAGAGCCGGGACGACCCCGAGGTTCAGCCCGAGGATGTACTGCAGGGTGAAGCCGGTGACGAAGATGGGCACCGAGATCACGAAGAGCGTGCTCACGAGGACGAGATTGTCCAGGAAGCCACCCTTGCGCAGACCGGCCAGCACACCCGCGAGGATGCCGATGACACCCTCGATGACCAGGGCCATCAGTCCCAGCTGGGCGGTGACGGTGAAGCGGTCCTTCAGGTCCTCCGACACCGGGATGCCGTACTGGTTCTCGCCCAGGTCGCCCTGGGCGACCTTGGCCATGTACTTGCCGTACTGGACGGGCAGGGGGTCGTTGAGGTTGTACTTCTCGTTGAACTCGGCAATGTACGCGGGCGGGCACGGCCGCTCACCACACTTGCCTGCCGTGGGGTCACCAGGCATGGCGAAGACCATGGCGTAGATCAGGAACGTGGCGCCGATGATGACGGGGATCATCTGCAGCAGTCGGCGGACGATGTATTTACCCACGTTCACCTCCTAGGGGTGTTGGTGGCGCTGTGACGCCGGCAGAGGATAACTCTTCCAGATGCTCGGGGACGCGCCCACGGGTCGAGGGCGTCCCGAGCGCGGACACACCAACCGGCCGGCCACCTTCAGGGGTGACCGGCCGGTGGTGGACTAGCTCAGACCGAGCGGTCCGATCACTTGGTGGTGACCTTGGCCAGGTCCGGGTTGCCGAACGGGGTGGCCTTGACGTTCTCCACGTCGTCGGACCAACCCATCATGGACTGGCCGTACCACAGCGGGATGGCTGGCATGTCCTCGAGCATGACGCGCTCCGCCTCCTGGTACATCTCGTTGGCCTCGGCCGGGTCGTCCGACGCCGCAGCCTTGGTCAGCAGTTCCTCGAACTCGGGGTTGGCGTACTGGTAGTAGTTCGAGGCCGCGCCCTTGCTGAAGATCGGGGCGAGGTAGTTCTCGATGGACGGGTAGTCCATGACCCAACCCATGCGCCACAGGCCCTCGAGCTCGTTGTTGCCGAGCTTGGTCAGCATGGTGGCGAAGTCGACGGTCGGGGAGGCGACGCAGTTGACGCCGAGGGTGTTCTTGATCGAGTTGCAGACCGCCTCGGTCCACTCCTTGTGGCCACCGTCACCGTTGTAGGTGAGGGTCAGCTTGCCGTCGTAGCCGCCGGCCTTCTCGAAGAGGTCCTTGGCCTTCTCCTCGTCGTACACGCAGTACTCACCGCACTGGTCTTCCTTGAACCCGTCGACGACGGGGGAGACGACGCCGGTGGACGGCTCGTAGGCGTTGTTGAAGATCTGCTTGACGATCGTCTCGCGGTCGATCGCCATCGACAGGGCGTGGCGCAGGTCCTTGTTCGCCAGCTTCTTGTCGATGTGGTAGTTCATGCCGATCCACTGCGAGGTGGAGTTCGGCTGCGTGAGGTAGTTGCCCTCACCCAGGTCGGACTTGAACTTGTCGCCGACCAGGGCGTTGGCCGGGATCGCGTCGATGATGTCGATCTCGTCCGCGAGGAGGGAGGTGTAGGCGGCCTCCTGCTCCTTGAAGATCCTGAAGGTGATCTTCTCGGTCTCGCCGGCGTACTCACCCGCGTAGTCCTCGAACTGGCTCAGGCTGATGGCCTGGTTCTTCTCCCAGGAGTCGAACTTGTACGGGCCGGCCGCGATCGGCTCCTCGCCGAAGGCCTCCGGGTCCTCGAAGAAGGCGTCCGGCTGCGGAGCGAAGGCGGTGTAGCCCAGACGCATCGGCAGGTTCGAGACCTTCTCGCTGGTCTTGATGGTGAAGGTGTGGTCGTCGACGACCTTCAGGCCGGACATCTCCTCGAGGGAGGGCTTGCCGTCACCGGCGCAGGGGTCATCGCCCTCGCCGCTGCACTGCGTCTCGTTGAAGCCCTGGATCGGGGCGTAGAAGTAGGACCCCTGCTGGGCGTTCGGACCGTAGGCCGTGTAGTTCCAGGCGTCGACGAAGTTGTGGGCCTTGACCTCGGTCCCGTCGTGGAACTTGTAGCCCTCCTTGAGCTTGACCGTGAAGTTCTGGTTGTCCTCGGTCTCGATGGACTCGGCGATGTCCATCTCCGGCTCGGCCGTCTCGGTGTTGTAGTGGATGAGCTTGGCGGTCATGACGTCCAGGACGTTCCCACCACAGGTCTCACCCGTGTTTCCTGCGATCAGCGGGTTCTCCGGGGTGCAGCCGGAGACGACGATCTCGCCGCCACCGTCGCCGCCGGAACCGCCGCTGCTGTCGTCGCTGCTGCCGCCGCACGCGGTCGCGAGAAGCGCGACCGCGGAGATGCTGGCAATAGCCATCGAGCGAGACTTCACTCGCATGGATGTCCTCCTACGTCATGCCGCCGAGTTGGCGGTCCGATCAGCGTCACCGTCGGCCGGTGGCGCCCCTGGGTGCAGCGCGGTCAGCGGCTGCTCGTGACATCAAAAACCACGGAATGGTCAAATTCCATGGACACGTGTGCGGTGAGACACAACTGTGACTCTTCGGAGACCACCCCGCCATCGGCCGCCGAAGATGCAGGGTTAACCCTCAGGGGCGGCTGCGCGACCCGCCCACGACGTCCTCGAGGAGAAGCGGGACGCGGTCCGGTCCGGCCAGCGGCAGCCGCCAGTTCGGGTACTCCTCGTCGGTCCCCGGCTGGTTGATCGCGCGGACGTCACCGACGAGGTCGGTCAGGGCGTACCCGCGGAGCCTGGCCGGGGTCAGGGCGAGCCACCGGTGCATGGCGGCCACGACCGCACCGGTGGGGGCGAAGGGGGTCTCGAGCAGCCCGCGCTCGGCCAGGGCCGAGCGCACGGCCGCGATGCTCCCTTCCTCCGCCTCGGTCTCCGCCTCTACCGGCCGGGTGAGCAGACCGAGCCGCTCGCGGATCGCCACGTGCTCGAGGTGGAGGTACCCGGCGGTCGGCGGGATGTCGTGCGTGGTCACGGTCGCCAGGCACAGCTCGCGGTAGTCCTCCGG
Source organism: Janibacter cremeus (assembly GCF_029395675.1). Taxonomy (NCBI): domain Bacteria; kingdom Bacillati; phylum Actinomycetota; class Actinomycetes; order Micrococcales; family Intrasporangiaceae; genus Janibacter; species Janibacter cremeus. Next base: position 3,327,061 of record NZ_CP115184.1, on the reverse strand, counting down.
CGGCCTGGGCCGGCCGTCCACCCACTCGAACCACATGACGCTCGTGCCGAGGATCCCCCGCTCGCTCAGGTGCTCGCGCACCCACGGCTCGACGACGCCCAGGTCCTCCCCGATGACGACCGCCCCGGCCCGCGCGGCCTCGAGCGCCAGGATGCCGATGAGCGCCTCGTGGTCGTAGCGCACGTAGGCACCCTCGCCCGGGTCGTGGTCCTCCGGCACCCACCACAGCCGGAAGAGTCCGATGATGTGGTCCACGCGCAGCCCGCCGGCGTCCCGCAGGACGGCGCGCAGCATGTCCCGGAAGGGGGCGTACCCCGTCTCGGCGAGCCGGTCCGGCCGCCACGGCGGCTGGGACCAGTTCTGACCGAGCTGGTTGAACTGGTCCGGCGGGGCGCCGACCTCGATCCCCCGGGCGAGCACGTCCTGCAGCGCCCACGAGTCGGCCCCCTCGGGGTGGATGCCGACGGCGAGGTCGCCGACGAGGCCGATCCCCATGCCGCTCGCGCGCAGCGCCTCGCGGGCGCCGGCGAGCTGGTGACGCACGAGCCACTGCAGCCACATCGTGAAGGCGATCTCCTCCCCGTGGGCCCGCTGGTGTGCCTCGACGGCAGCGCCGCGCGGGTCGTGCAGCTCCCGGGGCCAGTCGCTCTCCCACTCCGTGCCGTGGACGGCGGCGATGCTGCACCACGTCGCGAAGTCGACGAGCGCCTGCCCCTCCTGCTCGCGCAGCGCGGCGACGTGGGCCTCGTGGTGGGGGCCGAGGTGGCGGAACGCGGTGCGCAGCGCCCGGCGCTTGATCTCCCAGACGGTGTCCCGGTCGATCGTGTCGGCCTCGTTGAGCTCCTGCCCCCGGGTCACGAGCGCGGCGATCTCCGCGCGGGCGTCCGGCGGCAGCGCGTCGGCGTCGGGCAGGTTGCGCAGGTCGATGTAGACCGGGTTGACGAAGCGCCGCGAGGTCGGCAGGTACGGCGACGGCTCCATCGGCGCGACCGGCTCGGCCGCGTGCAGCGGGTTGACGAGCACGAAGTCGTGCCCGTGCTCGTGCGCGGCCCACTCCCCCAGGGCGACGAGGTCCCCCACGTCGCCGATCCCCTGGCTGCCGCGGCTGCGCACCTGGTACAGCTGGGTCAGCAGGCCGTCACGCGGCCCCGGCACGGTCTCCGGCAGGTCGAGCCGGGTCGGGACGGTGACGAGGACGGCCCGCTCGCTGCCGGGCAGCAACGGCGGCGACTCCGGCACGGCGACGAGCGCGTGCCACCCCAGCGGCAGGTCCGCCGGCAACTCGAAGGCCGCCTCCCCGACCCACTCGCCGTCCACCTCCCGCGGCTCCACGACGTGCTCGACCTGCTCCAGCAGGCGGCGCCCTCCTCCCCCTTCGAGCTCCACGGAGACGGAGACCGCGGCGCCGTGGGAGACGTGGACGGGCACCCGGGCGACCTCCCCGGAGCGCTGCACCACCGTCGGCGGCAGCGTCCGGCGCCACGGGAGGGAGCGGGTGCGCTCGAGGGAGGCGGCGAGCGCCTCCTCGTCGTCGGTCTCCTCGCCCATCGCGGACAGCACGGCGCGAAGGGAGGAGGCCGGCACCGTGCGCCGCTCCCCACTCCAGTCCCACCACCGGGTGGCGACACCACGTGCCTCGGCCAGGTCCTCCAGAAGGGTGCTCTCGTCGCTCACCCGGCCACCCTCCTGCAGCGTGAATGCCGGTGTCCACCCCCGCACGCTCCTCCGGGCACGCGGGTAGCGTGGGGATGGTGGCCCACCTGCAGATCCTCATCCCGCGCGAGGTGCCGTTGGGCGGCCCGCGCGCCATGCACGTCCGTCGCACCGTCCCCTCCCGCGCACGCTCGCTCGTGGGGGCGTGGTGCTTCCTCGACCACTACGGGCCCGATGACGTCTCGACCACCGGCGGGATGAGCGTCCCCCGGCACCCGCACACCGCCCTGGCGACCGTCTCGTGGCTCTTCACCGGCGAGATCGAGCACCGTGACTCCACCGGCGTGCACGCGACGATCAGGCCGGGCGAGCTGAACCTCATGACCGCCGGCCGGGGAGTGAGCCACTCCGAGTTCTCCACCCCGCAGACCTCGACCCTGCACGGCGTGCAGCTGTGGTTCGCGCTGCCCGGGTGGGCCGGGGGGGTCGAGCCCTCATTCGTCCACCACGTCCCCGAGCCGATGTACGTCCCCGGCGGGATCGCCCGTGTCTTCCTCGGCAGCCTGCTCGACATCGAGTCCCCGATCACGACCCCGACGCCGCTGCTCGGCGCGGAGCTGCTCCTCGACGCCGACGCCGAAACCGTCCTGGACGTCCCGGAGGGCCACGAGCACGCCGTCCTCCTCGACGACGGCGACGTCACCGTCGACGGGCAGACCCTCGAGGCGGCCGAGGTCGGCTACCTCTCCCCCGGGGGCACCCGCATCACCCTGCGCTCGGCGACGGGTGCGCGCCTGCTCGTCATCGGCGGCGAACCCCTCGGTGAGGAGATCGTCATGTGGTGGAACTTCGTCGGCCGCAGCCACGACGACATCGTCGCCGCCCGGGACCGGTGGATGAGCGAGATCGGCACGGGCACCGAGCCGGTCGCCGGCCCCGAGCGGTTCGGCCCCTTCGAGACGGGGCAGCCCGACCCCCTTCCCGCTCCCGCCATGCCCGGCGGCCGACTGCGACCGAGGGCCTGACATGCCGATCTTCACTCCGACCACACGGACCGTCTTCGTCCACGGACGTGGCCGCAGCGGGCCCGAGGCCTGGCCGCTGCAGGCCGAGGCCCAGAACCCCGACGACGTCTTCCTGCGGCGCACCGGCCAAGCCGATCAGCCCGAGCGCGACGCCGACCGGGTCATCGATGCCCTCGGCGGACGCGGCCACGTGGTCGGCCACTCCTACGGCACGGTGACCGCCGTGCTCGCCGCGCAACGACGCCCGGACCGGCTGCGCAGCCTCGTGCTCATCGGTCCGGCCTGCTTCGACCTCGCCCGCGGCGGCCGCCACGTCGAGCGGCACATCCGGGCCCTCGCCCCCGTCTTCGCGCTCGCCGACGACCCGGAGGTGGGGGGTCCGGAGTTCCTCGCACGCTTCGCAGCGGGCATGGGTTCACCGCCCCCGGACCTCGATCCCGGCACCTGCGAGGAGGTTGCCGCGCGCATGCGCACCACTCCTGCACCGTGGGAGATCTCGCTGCGCGCGGACACCCTGCGTCTCGTGCCGACGCTCGTGATCACCGGTGACCGGTGGCCGCTCTACACCGAGGTCGCCGAGGCGCTCGCGGCGAAGGGGGCGCAGCACCTCGTCCTGCGCGACACCGACCACCGTCCCCAGGACACCGAGGAGGGCGCGGAGGCGATCCGGCGCTTCCACGCCGAGCACTCGGGCTGAACGGGCCCGCGGTCCGGCGCTCACCGAGGCGTCCGCTCCCGAAGGTCCGAGGCGTCCGCTCCCGAAGGGAGGGGGCGGCCCTTGGCGCGAAGTCCGGACTCGTGGCGTACACAAAGGTGCCTCTCCGTGCCGGTCCGGACTTCGGCCTGAGCCGTGCCACCCCCTCCCTTCGTCCGCTCCCGTCAGCACGCTTCGGGCCGGGTCCGCCGTTCATGGCCGGGAAATCTGCGCGTGGCCGGATCGTGCCGCGGCCCGCGCGAGACAACCCGGTCAGCCCACGACGTGCTGGCCATCCCGCGACGGCATGACCCGTGACCGGGGCAGGAGCGCCCCCCTGACCACTCCGGAGGAAGCGGTCTAGTGCTTGTGCAGCACCCCGACCGGGACGGTTGCCCGGCCCAGGATGCGCTGGGAGACCGAGCCGAGGAGCATCCCGCGGAAGCCGCCGCGGCCGCGGGAGCCGACGAGGAGCAGGTCGGCGCCCTGGGCGACCTCGACGAGCGTGTCGGCGGCGCGGCCGTGGTGGACCTCGACGGAGACGTCGATCTCGGGGTGGGCCGCGCGCAGGTCGGCGATCGTCCTCTCGGCCATGTCGCGGTAGCGCTTGTCGACCGTCTCCCACTCGGTCGAGCCCGGCTCGGTGACGACGACGCCGTTCACGACCTCGACGTTCCACGAGGTGACGGTCGTGACCGTCTTGCCCCGCAGCGCCGCGGCCTCGAGGGCGTACTGGAAGGCCAACCGGCTGTGCTCGCTGCCGTCGATGCCGACGACGACACGACCGTCGCCCCTGACGTCGCAGTCCTCCGGCACGAGCACGACGGGGCAGGGTGAGTGCGCGACCACGCTCAGCGAGGTCGTGCCCAGGACGATCCGCTCGGCCTTGGTCTTGCGGGCGGAGCCGACGACGAGCAACCGCGCGCCGTCGGCGGCATTGAGCAGGCCGCCTGCCGGGGCACCCGTGGGCAGGGCGATCGTCACGGCCAGGGCCGGGTGGGTCGCGGTCACGCGCTCCCTGGCCTCGGTGGCCACGCGCACCGACTCCTGCTCGACCTTGTCGACGATGTCGGGGCTGGTCAGCAGCTCGCCGTACGCGGACAGCGGAGTGCCGAGATCGACGGCGTGGACGACGTGGAGCGGGGCGCCCACGGCCACCGCCTCGGCGGCGGCCCAGTCGAGGACGGCGGGGTCACGGTGGCTGCCGTCGATGGCTGCGACGACGGCCCCGGCGGGCGTCGGGGCGTCCTGGATGCTCGCGTCGGTGCTCATGGCTGAAGCATCCCACCCCCGAGCGACTCACGACCAGTGGGTCAGGCCGTGTCGGTCGTGGGACCCGCCCGGCCACACGGCGCGGATGATCCCGGCGGCGGCGAGCGCCTTGCGGCACCCGGGGCAGGGCGGATCCGTGATGTAGGCCGTCGCCCCCTTCGTGTCCCTCGTGGCGAAGAGGAGCGCGTTGACCTCCGCGTGGATCGCGATGCAGAAGCCGGGCGTCCCGGGACGGTCGTAGTCACCGAGGCCGGGGATGACCTCGTAGTCGAGCTGCCCACGCGGACAGGCGCCCTCGAGGCAGTCCGGCTCGCCGGGGGCGGCACCGTTGTACCCGGTGGCGATGATGCGGTGCTCGATCGTCAGGACCGCACCGACACGACGGCGGGTGCACTTGGCGCGGGCCGCGACGGCGTCGGCGATCCCCAGGAAGTACTCGTCCCACGTCGGCACGCGGTGGTCTCTCTGCTCGAGCATGGCCAGATCCTAGGCGGAGCCCCACCGCGGACCGGTTGGGCGCCCACCACCCGCGGGTGGTAGACCCGACTGATGAGCACGCGCCCCGAGACCCGACCGGGTCCCCCCTTCCCCGCGGTGCTCGTCGTCATCGGGGTCGCGCTGATCTCGATCAACCTGCGGCCGGGCGCCACCTCGGTCGGACCGCTCCTGCAGGAGCTGAGCGCCGCCCTCTCCCTCGGCCCGACGCTCGCCGGTCTGCTCACCGCGCTCCCCGGCTTCACCTTCGCGCTCGCCGGTGGCGTCGCCGTGGCACTGGCCCACCGGGTCGGCCTGTCCAAGGGCATCACCATCGGGGTCACCGCCCTGGTCGTCACGCTGCTCCTGCGGGTACTCACCGACTCCGCCTTCGTCTTCATCGCGCTCACGGCCATCGGCCTGGCCGGCATGGGCCTGGGCAACGTCCTCGTCCCGGCGTGGATCAAGGCCCACTCGCTCGACGGCGGCGTGCGCCTGATGACGGTCTACAGCATGGGCCTGACCATCGGTGGCTCGATGGGCCCGCTCCTCGCCGCTCCCCTGGCGCAGGTCGCCCCGGGGCAGTGGCGCGGGGCCCTCGGCATGTGGGGTGTCGTGGCCCTGCTCGCCCTCGTGCCGTGGCTGGTGATCAGCGCCAAGGACCGCGTGCACCGACGGACCGGCAGCGTCGTCAACGGCCGCATGATCCACTCGCCGACCGCGATCGCGCTCACCGCGCTCTTCGCGGTCCAGTCGATGAATGCCTACGTCCAGTTCGGCTGGCTGCCGCAGATCTACCGCGACGCCGGGCTCTCGGCGACCTCCGCCGGGGCGTACACCTCGATCGTCGCCGGGCTCGGGATCCTCGGCGGGCTGCTCATGCCCACGGTCATCGACCGCGACCGCCACCTGTCGGTCTGGATGATCGCCTTCGGTGTGCTCGCCTCGAGCGGGTACCTCGGCCTGCTCCTGGCCCCGGCGGCCCTGCCATGGGTGTGGGCGGCGCTGCTGGGCGTGTCCGGCTTCGCCTTCCCGACCGCGATCGCCCTGATCACCGCCCGGTCACGGGACCCGCGCGTGACGGCGCAGCTGTCGGGCTTCGTCCAGCCGGTGGGGTACCTGCTCGCCGGTCTCGGACCGCTCGTCGTCGGTGTGCTGCGCGCCGTCACGGGCGGGTGGACCGTCGTGCTCCTGCTGCTCATGCTCAGCGGGGTGGGCATCACCGTGGCCGGGTTGCGCGTGGCCCGACCGGTCTTCGTCGACGACGAGATGGCGGCGAAGGGGGCCTGAGTCACCGTCCCCACGCCGCCAGACAGGCGCGGGTGACCGCCGCCGGGTCGCCGGCCCCCATGATCTCGCGGACGAGCGCGACACCGGCGACGCCGGTCCCGGCGAGCGCGGGGACGTCCGCGACGGTCACGTCGCCGATGGCCAGCACCGGCAGACGCGTGGCCGCCACCCGGGCCGGGTAGCCCGCCAGCGTGACCGGCGGACGCCCGATGTCCTTCGTCGGGGTGGGCCGGAAGGGTCCGCAACCGAGGTAGTCCGGACGGTCCGCGCCCCGCCGAGACTCCGCCTGCCGGACGAGGTCGAGTGTCCCCGCGGTCAGGCCGATGATCGCATCGGGCCCCAAGAGCGCGCGTGCCTCGGCGACGGGGAGATCTGCCTGCCCGAGGTGGACGCCGTGGACCGCAACCCCCCTGCGGCGGGCGGCGTGGGCGACGTCGGCCCGGTCGTTGACGAGGACCCGGGTCGAGGGCGCCACCCGGGCGACGGCCTCGGCGACGGCCGTGACGAGGGTGAGGAGGTCGCCGGCCAGCAGGTGCTTGCAGCGCACCTGGACCACACCCGCCCCGGCAGCGGCAGCCGCGGCGGCGGCCGTCACGGTCGCCTGGCCGTCACCGGAGGTGACGAGGGTGAGGCGCCAGTCGGTCACTCCCATGCAAGACCCACCCCATCGCCCACCTCGGCGGCGCTCACCGCGTCGAGCGCGTCGAGGAGCGCCACCCTGAAGCTCCCGGGGCCCATGGCGCCCACCCGGTCGGCGGCCACGGTGAGCAGCGCGGTGGCGGCCACGGCGCAGGCGAAGGGGGTGACCCCCTTCGCCTGCGTGCCGCCGGCGGCGACCGCCAGCAACGCTGCGGTCAGCCCGCCGAGGAGGCAACCGGTCCCGGAGACCCGGGTGAGCATCGCCGATCCGCCCGTGACGCGGATCGTGCGCTCTCCGTCGGTGATGAGGTCGCGCTCGCCGGAGACGGCGACGATGCACCGTCCCTGGGCCAGGCGGCGGGCCGCGGTCGCCGCGTCGTCGGGGGTGGCGGTGCTGTCGGCGCCCCGTCCGCCCCGGCCCCCGCCGGAGAGGGTGAGGATCTCGGAGGCGTTGCCCCGCACCACCGTCGGACCGAGCGCGCACAGGTCGTGGGCGATCGGGGTGCGCACCGGCGCGAGCCCGATCGCCGTGGGGTCGAGCACCCACGGGATGCCGCGCTCGTGCGCCGCCCGCGCCGTGGGGACGAAGCCGGCCATCCCGTCGGCGCTCAACGAGCCGAGGTTGATCAGCAGCGCATCCGCGACGGTGACGAGCGTGGGAGCCTCCGCGACGTTCTCGGTGAGCATCGGGCGCGCGCCCGCGGCGAGGAGGCCGTCCGCGACCAGGGCCCGGGTCACCGATCCGATGGCTCCGTGCACCAGGGGCGAGCGCTCCCGCACCCGGGCGATCGCCGTAGTGACCTCGGCGCGTAGGTCGGCCGTCATGAGTGACCACCGGCGAGCGCCGCCTCCGACGGGGCCTCGTCCCTCGCCCGGGCGAGGCTCTCGACGTCGCGGTCCAGCTCCGCCGGGGCCAGTCGCGGACCCAGGGCGCCACAGCCGGCGACGAGCAGGCCACCGACCACGAGGACCGCGGCGACCGACCCATCATGGCCCAGGGCGCCCTCGACCGTGGGCAGCCACCAGGGCCACAGGGCCGGGGCGACGATGGACAGGGAGTATGCGGTCCCGTACCCGGTCGAGCGCACGTGCGCGGGGAAGCGCTCGCAGAGGTATGCGCCGACGGGACCGTAGCCGCACACCGTGATCACCTGCAGCAGAGCGATCCCCACGATGACGGGGATGACGCCGGCAGCGACCGTGCCCCACCACAGCAGGGGTGCCGCGACGGCGGCGACGAGCCCCCACGTGATGAAGAACCGTCGTCGGCCGACGACGGTCGACAGATGGCCGGTCACCGACATCACGAGCGCCTGGGCGACGGCGGCGACGCCCATGACGACCGCGGTACGGCTGCCGGTCAGGCCGGCATCGGCCCCGAGCCGACCGGCGGCGAGGATGACGACCATGTTGGTCATGAGCCACAGACCGGTCATCAGGCCGAACATCTGCCAGAAGGCGCCCGCGTAGTGGCCACCGAGGACGGCCCGGAGACCGAGCGCCGCGGGGGCGTCCTCGTCGGCCGTGCGCTCCCGCTGACGCACGACGTCGGGGGCGTCTGCGACGCGGGAGGAGTAGTAGCCGAGCAGAGCGAGACCCGCTGCACCCCCGGCGGCGAAGACGAGGCGCCATCCCCACGCGGCGTAGGTCTCCGGCCCGAGGAGCGCGATGAGGGCGGCGGTGACGAAGGCGATCGTCGACTGCGCCCACGGGGCCATGGACATGATCAGGCCGGAGACGAGGCCCCGGCGCCGGGGCACCGACCACTCCATCGCCAACGGGATGGCCGACGTGTACTCGCCGGCGAGGAAAACCCCACCGACGAACCGCAGGAGCACGACGGTGCTGATGGCGAGCACGCCGATGCTCTCGTGGGTCGGGACCACCGCGATGGCCAGGCTGCACGCCGCGGTTCCCGCGATGGCCACCTTGGTCGTGCGGGTGCGCCCGATCCGGTCGGAGAGCCGACCGAAGACCATGGACCCGATCGGGCGGCCCAGGAGGGTGGCGACGATGACCGACGCACCGGCGGTGACCCCGGCGTGCGGACCGGCGAGCGTCGCCAGGGCGGGTGCGAGCACCACGACGGGAAGGAAGATGCTCAGCTGGTCGACGTAGTTGCCGATGACGCCCCCGCGCACGGCGGCCCGTCCGGCGGGCGGCAGTCCGGGCACGAGGGTCATCGCGCAGGCGTCTCGGTGTCGGGGCGGACGTAGACGCTGGCCCCGAGCTCGACGAACTGCCGCGACTTCGCCGCCATGCCCGCCTCGATCAGGGCTCGCTGGTCGGCCGCCGAGCCGTACGCGTCCCGGATGTCCTGGCTGATCCGCATCGAGCAGAACTTCGGTCCGCACATGGAGCAGAAGTGCGCGGTCTTCGCCGGCTCCGCCGGCAGCGTCTCGTCGTGGTAAGCGATCGCGGTCTCCGGGTCGAGGGAGAGCGCGAACTGGTCGTGCCAACGGAACTCGAAACGGGCCTTGCTCAGGGCGTCGTCGCGCATCCGGGCGCCGGGATGTCCCTTGGCCAGGTCGGCCGCGTGCGCCGCGATCTTGTACGTGATGACACCGGTCTTCACGTCGTCCCGGTTGGGCAGGCCCAAGTGCTCCTTCGGCGTGACGTAGCAGAGCATCGCCGTGCCGTACCGGGCGATCTCGGCGGCGCCGATGGCCGAGGTGATGTGGTCGTAGCCGGGCGCGATGTCGGTGACGAGCGGACCGAGCGTGTAGAACGGCGCGCCGTGGCACCACTCCTGCTCGAGCTCGACGTTCTCCCGCACCAGGTGCATCGGGACGTGCCCGGGCCCCTCGACCATGACCTGGACGTCGTGCTCCCACGCCCGCTGCGTCAGCTCGCCGAGGGTGCGCAGCTCGGCCAGCTGGGCCTCGTCGTTGGCGTCGGCGATCGACCCGGGCCGCAGCCCGTCGCCCAGGGAGAAGGCCACGTCGTAGCGGGCGAAGATCTCGCACAGCTCGTCGAAGTGGGTGTAGAGGAAGGACTCCTCGTGGTGGGCCAGGCACCAACCGGCCATGATCGAGCCGCCGCGGGAGACGATCCCGGTGACGCGGTCGGCCGTCATCGGCACGAAGGGCAGGCGCACTCCCGCATGGATGGTCATGTAGTCCACCCCCTGCTCGCACTGCTCGATGACGGTGTCCCGGAAGACCTCCCAGGTGAGTGCCTCCGCATGCCCGTCGACCTTCTCCAGTGCCTGGTAGATCGGGACGGTGCCGATCGGCACGGGGCTGTTGCGGATGAGCCACTCCCGGGTGGTGTGGATGTCCTCGCCCGTCGAGAGGTCCATGACCGTGTCGGCGCCCCAGCGCGTGGCCCAGGTGAGCTTGTCGACCTCCTCGGCGATGGACGAGGTCACCGCCGAGTTGCCGATGTTGGCGTTGATCTTGGTCAGGAAAGCCCGCCCGATGACCATCGGCTCCGACTCGGGGTGGTTGACATTGGCCGGGATGATCGCCCGCCCGGCGGCGACCTCGTCCCGCACCAGCTCCGGTGAGCAGCCCTCCCGCAGGGCGACGAACCGCATCTCCGCGGTGATCTCGCCGCGGCGGGCGTAGTGCATCTGGGTGACCGTGCGCCCCGCCGTGGAGCGAAGGGGGGTCCGCTCCGGTCCCTGCCAGGCCAGGGAGGCCGCTCCGCGGCGCACGGCCGAGCGGCCGTCGTCGGCCAGGTCGCGAGCACGACCGGGGTAGGTCCCGACGTCACCGCGTCCCTCGATCCAGGGCGCCCGCAGGTCGGGCAGCCCGACCTGCGGGTCCGACCCGGGGCCGCGGGTGCGGTAGACGTACACGTCCTCGTGGGGGGTGCCGTCGGGGGCGGGTGCCAACGAGATGGCGGTGACCGGGACGCGGACCGTCGGGTCGTTGGGGTCGACGACCTCGACCCGACGGTGCTGGGGGTGGACTTCGGACTCACGGGGTACGCGCATGTCTGCGTCTCCTCTTCCTTCGCCGGCATGATCCGGACAGGTTCAGACGGTCCGGACGGCGACAGTCCGATCTCAGCTCGTGCCCGAGCTCCCGCGGGGGTCCCTCGATACAACCACACCGTTACGGTGCTCGCATGACGGTCCCCCTCCCCCGCCCCCCGGTCGTCCTGTCCATCGCCGGCTCGGACCCCTCGGGGGGTGCCGGCATCCAGGCGGACCTGAAGACCGCGAGCGCGCTCGGTGCCTACGGCACCTGTGTCATCACCGCGCTGACCGCCCAATCCACCCGGGGGGTCACGCTCGTCCACGAGGTCCCGGTCGACGTCGTGCGCGCGCAGGTCGACACCCTCGTCGCCGACGTCGCGATCGACGTCGTCAAGGTGGGCATGCTCGCCTCGAGCGAGCTCGTCGAGGCGGTGCACGCGGCGCTCGACTCGGGCCCGCTCGCGGACGTCCCGGTCGTCCTGGACCCGGTCATGGTCGCGACCTCGGGTTCACGGCTGCTCGCCGACGACGCCGTGGCCGCGGTGCGCGAGCTCGTCGCCCGAGCGGACGTGATCACACCGAACGTGCCGGAGGCCGCCGTGCTCCTGGAGGAGGAACCGGCGACCTCGCGCGAGGGTCTGATCACGCAGGCACAGCGACTTGCCGGCGCCGGGTCCCGCCGGGTGCTGCTCAAGGGCGGCCACCTGGAGGGGCCGGAGTCGGTCGACGTGTGGCTCGACGCCGCCGATGGTGACATGGTCGAGCTGCGCTCCCCCCGGATCGCGACCACGGCCACCCACGGCACCGGCTGTACGTTGAGCACGGCGATCGCCGCCCTTCGCCCCCGTCACGACGGCTGGCTCCCCGCGGTCCGGGAGGCGAAGGACTGGCTCACCGACGCCCTTCGCCACGGGGAGGACCTGGCGGTCGGGGCCGGCGCGGGGCCGGTGCACCACTTCCACGAGCAGCCGCGGTGGGGTGCGGTCAGCGGGTGAGCAGGTCCCGCAGGACGACGGCCTGGTTGTTCTCCTTGTCGGAGGCGCCGAAGAGCAGGGTCACGCGGCCGTGCTCGGCGACGAGGTCCTGCAGGGTCTGCCAGTCCTCGTTGCCGGCGAGCTCCTTCTCGTAGCGCCTCGCGAACTCGTCGAACTTCTCCGGGTCGTGGCCGAACCACTGACGCAGCTCGGTGGACGGCCCGACCTCCTTGAGCCAGTCGTCGAGGGCGGCGTCCTCCTTGCTCACGCCCCGGGGCCACACCCGGTCGACGAGCACCCGGTGGCCGTCGCCACTGGCGGGCTCGTCGCGGACGGAGCGGACATGGACCTGGTCACGGGTGGTCATGCCACCGACCGTACGCCCGCGTCATGACGTCGGCGCCAGGACGACCGGGCCATCTGCACGGCCGCGTAGAGCCACGCCGACGCGCCCACCCACAGCCAGGCGGAGCCGATCGCCTCGACGATGGGAAGGGAGTCGGCGCGCCCGATGTACATCCCCGCCACCGCGTACATGCCCAGGGGGAAGACGATGCTCCACCACGTCGCCTCGTAGGTCAGCGGGATCCGGTGCAGCAGGTGGCGCCACACGCCGACGGCGAAGAGCACCGGGATCAACCACGTCGCCCAGGCCCAGCCGAGCACGGACAGGCCGCCGATGAGCCCGGAGGTGACGTCGATGATCGGCGTCGACTCCATCTCGACGATCTTCGCGCCCGCGACCACGGTGATCGCCATGGCGCCCATCGAGACCCAGTACGGCGGGTTGAGGTCGGACGGGGAGAAGGGGTAGAGCAGGATCCGCAGGGCGACGAAGACCGCGCAGGCGGCGTACAGCACGATGCCCACCGACCAGGTGGCCACGGCGAGGACGGCGATCTCGGCCCGACCCGTCGTGACCTGCGGCTCGATGCTCGCCGCCGCGGTGGCGACGGACTGGCTCGCGACGACCCAGATGAACCACGTGCCGTTGACGTGCTGGAGCACGGGACGCTCCGCCCGTCCGAGGGCAGCGGCCCAGGGGACGCCGTAGCCGAGGAAGAGCCCGACGACCGCCGCAAAGGCGAGCATCGCGGCACTGGCCTGCCAGTACTGGTTGACCAGGCGCACGGCCAGGACGTCGGTGCCGGCGACGACGGTGAAGAAGCCGAAGGCCACGACGGGGTCGTGCAGGTCGGCGATGACCCGCTCGCGGTACAGCACGCACCGTGTCCCCAGGGCCAGGAGCAGCAGGACCCACGCCACCAGGGCGATGACGAGCAGGACGCGGGAGGCGAGGACGAAGCCCTGCTGGTCCATCCCGATCGAGACGATGCCCGTCGCCATGACGAAGGCGAAGGACCCTGGGGGCAGTGTCGCGACGACCTCGCGGACGTGTCCCATCAGCCCTGGACGTCGTGCAGGTGGTGCTCCACGTCGTGGAGCAGGTAACGGCACATCTCGGTGACGGTGAAGGGCCTCCCGTCCCCGCGACGACCGGTGCACTCCCAGTCGTCGCCCTCGACACGACCGAGGACTGCCACGGTGGACTCGGTCCCGACCGCGATCTGCTGCGCGACCTCGTCCGGTTCGTTGGCCCAGAACTCTCCGCGGACCGCTGCCGCCTCACCGTCGTAGTCGCGGAGCACCGGGTCCTTCCCCGTGAGCATCGCGTCGACGCGCTCACCGAGCACCGCCACGAGGTCACGGGAGTGGCTGGCGTACTCCAACGGGGACCACACGTGCTCGCTGGGCCGCCGCGCGACGTCCGGGCGGCCCAGCACCTCTGCCCAGCGCGGGACCGCGGCCCGCAGGCGCTCTCCCGTCAGGACGGGGTCGTGCAGCTCATACCCGCACTCGGGGCACCCGGCCTCGAGCACGAAGGTCCAGTCCGTGGCGTCTGGCTCGGCAGGTGGTGGTGCGGCGTCCATGCTCCCCATGGTGCCAGCGGTGGTCACCCGGGTGGACGAGCAGTCGTCCACCTCGCCCATGACGTCTTTACTTGCCCCCGGGGCGCCACGACAATGGCCCCGTGGTCACCAACAGCGGGGGCGATCCCTTCGCCACGGTCGTGGACCTCGTCACCACAGTGGTCGAGGCGCCGGGCACCGCCGATGCCCGAGTCGGGGCCCTGAGCGACCTGCTCATCGACCGGCTCGGCTCCAGCGCGGGCCTGATGGTCCACGGCGCCCCCCTCGGCTACGACGTGCGAGCGGTCGGCCGGTCGGCCTCCCCCTCGGCCCGGGCGCGGATGCGCGCGGACATGCGCATCGACGCCGGGCCGGACCCCCTGATCGACCGGTTCCGTGCCGGCAGCCTCGAGCCGACGACCGCCGGCCGGGCCTACGGCGGCCAGGGCCGGTGGCAGAGCTCGCCGAAGTGCATCGGGAGCATGGAGATCTGGGGGATCAACCAGGTCGCGGCACTCCCCGTGCGGCCGGGCGCCGAGTTCGTCGTCTTCTTCATCGGCCGTCACGGCGCGGACTACGACGAGGCGGACCTGGCACTGCTGCGCGCCGTGCAGCCCGTCGTCGCCGGCCTCGTCCGGCTCTTCGAGCCCGAGCACCTGCCCCCGAAGAACCTGACCGACCGCGAGACCCAGGTGCTGCGCCTGCTGGCCGCCGGGCACAAGGCGCACACCATCGCCCGACTCGCGGGCTGCTCGGAGCGGACGGTGCACCGGCACCTGTCCAACATCTACGGCAAGCTGCGCGTCGGCGACCGCCTGAGCGCCGTCACCCGCGCGCACCGGATGGGCCTCCTCGATGGTGGGGACGGTCTGGCCACGTCCCGCCATGGGTAGATCTACGCATGGCACACCCTCGCGGTCCGGAGTGTGCTTGCTCCCAGACCGTCGGGAGGTCCGGCGGCACGGGGACATGGGGAGACAGTCATGGCACACCACTTCATCCGACGGTCGGTCGGGGTGATCGCGGGCGCGGCCGCGCTGACGCTGGGGACGGCGACGGCCGCCTCGGCGCACCACTGCTACAAGGTCGACTGGAACGACAAGGCGGCCGAGCAGCTGGCCCGCAACAGCACGGCCTGGGTGTCGCTGACGGACCTGGGCGCAATGATCATCGCCGAGGAGATCGGGATACCGGAGTGCGCCGGGTACTCCTCCGTCGCGGTCGAGCACTGGATGGCGGAGACCGGCGCGACGTCGGTGCCGCTCATCCACTCCAAGGCCACCGTCGGTGGCGGCGCCTACTACAACAAGGGCAAGGCCCCCAAGCCCTTCGGCTACCTGGGGGAGGCCGACTTCACGGCCCTCGACGAGGGTCTCGGGAAGGCCATCGACGCCTGCATGGCGGACGCCGGGGCCTGAGCGCATCTCCGGGGGGGAATCGGGCGGGCACCCACCAACGGTGGGTGCCCGCCCTTCGCGAGTCCACTCGGTCAGGCGAGGACCGCACCCTCGTCGCTGACGGTGATGACGAGCTTGCCCCGGGCACCGCCCTCGCGGCTGAGGGCGAAGGCCTCCGGGACCTGCTCGAGCGGGAAGGCGCGGTCGATGTCGACGCGCAGCCGGCCCTCGGCGACCTCGGCGAGCAGCCGCGCCAGACGCTCCCCGTCCGGGCGCACCCAGACCCAGCGGCCACCGTGCTCCTCGACGGCCGGGTCGGCGACCGAGGCGAGGCGACCCCCTTCGCGCAGCACCTCGAGGGAGACGTCGAGGACACCGCCGACGAGGTCCGCGACCGCGTCCACGCCGTCCGGCGCCACCTCGGCGAGCCGGTCGGCCAGCCCGTCACCGTGGGCGACGGGCGTCGCTCCGACGGCCGCGAGCTTGTCGTGGTTGGCCGGTGATGCGGTCCCGATCACCGTCGCACCCGCGGCGACCGCGAGCTGGCTGGCGAGGTGGCCGACTCCTCCGGAGGCGGCATGGACGAGCAGGGTGTCCCCCTTCGTCACCGCGAGGGTCTCCAGGACGCGCAGGGCGGTCAGTCCGGCCAGCGGCAGCGCCGCGGCCACGTCGTCGGTCACCCCGTCGGGTACGGCGGCCACGTCGTCGACGCGGACGGTGACGTACTCGGCGAAGGTGCCGGCGGAGACGACCTGCTTGCGGGCGTAGGCGGCGACGCGGTCACCGGGCGCGAACTCCGGGACGTCCGGTCCCACCTCGTCGACGACGCCGGCGACGTCCCACCCGGGGACCACCGGGAAGTGGCTGTCCATGAGCGGGTCGAGGCCGCCCGACATCACCTTCCAGTCGACGGGGTTGACCGACGCCCGGGTCACCCGGATGCGCACCTCGCTCGGTCCGACCTTCGGGTCGGGGCGGTCGACCATCCGCAGCTCGTCGTCGTTTCCGTATCGGTCATAGGTGATTGCACGCATGTCGGCGTCAACGGGCGGGACCCGCTCGTGCATTCCATCAGGAGATCAACGGGACGAACCGGTACCGCCCGTGCCGCGTCACCCGGGGGCCCTCCGGGTGCGCCACGACCCGCAGCATCTCCCCCGCGACCGGGAGGACCATCACCCCGTCCGGGGCGAGCTGGTCGACGAGCTGCTCGGGCAGCTCCCTCGCCTCCGCGGAGACGAGGATGCGGGCGAAGGGGGCGTTGCCGGGGGCGCCGAGCACGTCCGGGTCGGCGTGGCGCACCTGCGCCCACGGGCGATCGAGACCGAGGAGCGCCGCACGGGAGGTCTCGACGAGTCGGGGGATGCGCTCGACACCGATGACCTGCCCCTCGGGGCCGACGAGGTCGGCCAGCAGTGCCGTCGTCCACCCGGACCCGCTGCCCACGTCGAGCACGAGCTGCCCTGGGCGCACGTCGAGCAGGCGCAGCATCGCGGCGACGGTGCTGGGCTGGGAGTTGGTCTGGTCGTCGCCGATGGCCACCGGGCCGTCCTCGGCCGCACGGTGGCGCTCCCGCTCGGGCAGGAAGCCGGAGCGGGGGGTTCGGGCGAAGGCCTGCTCGACGCGCTCGCTCACCTCGTCCATGGGGTCATCCTCGCCGTCGGGTGACGCACCCGCAAGAAATGACCCTACTCGTAGGTAACCAGTTGTGGCATGGTGTCCGCCATGGACTCCGGACTGATCACCGTCGGCCTGCCGATCGCCCTGGCCATCATCATGTTCGGCCTCGGCCTGTCGTTGACCGTCGGCGACTTCGCCCGCATCGGCCGGGAGCCCAGGGCCGTCGTGCTCGCCCTGGCCGTGCAGGTGCTGGTCCTGCCGGTGGTGGCCTTCGGCCTGGTGAAGGGGTTCGGGCTGTCCCCGCTGCTCGCGGTCGGCGTCATGCTGCTCGCGGCCTCGCCGGGCGGAACGACGGCGAACCTCTTCAGCCACCTCTTCCGCGGCGACATCGCGCTGAACATCACGCTCACCGCCATCAACTCGGTGCTGGCGGCCTTCACGATCCCGCTCATCACGAACTTCGCAATCCGCCACTTCGGCGCGGAGGGAGAGCTCGGCCTGCAGTTCGGCAAGGTCGCCGGCGTCGTCGCCCTCGTCCTCGTGCCCGTGGCGATCGGGATGGCGGTGCGCAGCCGGCGGGCCGAGCTCGCCGCACGGGCGGACAGGCCCGTGCGGGTGTTCTCGATCGTCGTGCTCGTCGCGATCATCATCGGCGCGGTGCTGCAGGAGCGCGAGAACATCTTCGACTACCTCTCCCAGGTCGGGCTGGTCACCGGGCTCTTCTGCCTGCTGAGCCTGACGATCGGCTACGGATCGGCGCTCCTGCTGCGCCTGTCGCACGCGCAGGCCATCGCCGCCTCGATGGAGATCGGCATCCACAACACGACGATCGCCCTCACCATCGCCATCAGCATCCTCGGCAGCACGACGGTCGCGATGCCGAGCGCGGTGTACTCGCTGCTGATGTACCTGCTGGCCACCGCCTTCGGCTTCGCGATCACCCGCGGGAGGAAGGGTCCCGGCGCGGCGTCCACGCCGGCGCCGCTTCGCGCCTGACCCAGTCGGTAGGATCACGACCATGTCGCGAGCGGGATCGGGGGGCACGTGACGAAGTGGTTCCTGCTCGCCGCCGCGATCGTGTGCGAGGTGACGGCCTCCCTCTCGCTGAAGGGCGCGCTCGAGCAGCCCCTGCTGTACGTCGTCGTCGCCGTGGGGTTCACCGCCGCCTTCGTGCTGCTGGCCGCCGTCCTGCGCCGCGGGATGGGCATCGGGGTGGCGTACGGGATCTGGTCGGCCACCGGTGTGGTGCTGACGACGGCCCTGTCGGCCGTGATCCACGACGAGACCGTGACCGGCCTCATGGGCGCGGGGATCGTGCTGATCATCGGCGGCGTGCTGCTCGTGGAGCTCGGGTCCCACGAGGACGCCAGCGCACCCGGGGCGACCCCGTGACCGCGTGGCTCCTCCTCCTCGTGGCCGTCGTCGCGGAGGTCGCCGGGACGCTCTCCCTCCGCCTCGCCGCCACGGGTCGCCCGGTCTGGTACACGGCGGTCGGCGCCGGCTACCTCGTCGCCTTCACCGGGCTGGCCGCGACCCTGGGCCAGGGCATGCCGCTGGGGGTCGCGTACGGGATCTGGGCGGCCGCGGGCGTGGCGCTCACCGCGATCGGCTCACGGGTGTTCTTCGGCGAGCCACTCACGCGGGTCATGGTCCTGGGCATCGCGCTGATCATGGCCGGCGTCCTCCTCGTCGAGCTCGGCTCGGTGAGCTGAGGGACGAGGCTCCCTCGACCCCGCTCATCCCGTGCACGTCGGCGCCGTCCTCCACTAGCGTGATTGCTCCCGGCACCCCCGCCGGCTCGACCAGGAGGCACTCATGGCCAACAGGACGTACAACATCACCGAGATCGTCGGCACCTCGCCGGACGGCGTCGACGCGGCGGTCGAGAACGCCATCGGCGAGGCGTCGAAGACGCTGCGCAACCTCGACTGGTTCGAGGTGCAGTCGATCCGCGGCCACGTCGACGGGGACGCCGTCGCGGACTGGCAGGTGACGATCAAGCTCGGCTTCCGGCACGACGGCTGACCCGCCCCCCGGGCACGAGTCGAGGGTCGGGTCAGCGTCGGCGCGCGCTCTCCCTGATGAAGAAGGAGCCGACGATCCCGACGATCCCGAGGACCCCGGCGACGACGAAGGAGACGTTCGCGCCGTGGATGAGGCCCGCCCTCCCGTAGACCTCGGGGTCGCGGGCGGCCGTGGCCATGACGGTGACGAGGACGGCCGTCCCGACGGCGGCGGCGATCTGGCGCATGGTGTTGTTCAGCGCGGTGCCGTGCGGGATGAGCTTGGGCGGCAGCTGGTTCAGCGCGGCCGTGGTCACCGGCATGATGATCATGGCCGTGCCGACCATCCGCACGGTGTTGACGATCGCGATGTAGGTGAAGGACGTGTCGACGTCGAGCCGCGCGAGCATGAAGGTCGTAACCGTCAGGAGGGTGAAGCCGGGGACGGCCAGCCACTTCGCGCCGATGCGGTCGAAGATCCGCCCGGTGACCGGTGACATCAGACCCATGACCGCGGCGCCGGGCAGCAACGCCAGGCCGGACTCCATCGCCGTGTAGTCGCTCATGTTCTGCATGTAGAGCGGCAGGATCAGCATGCCGCCGATCATCACCATGAAGACGCACATGCCCAGCGCGGTGTTGAGCGTGAACATCGGGTAGCGCAGGACCCGGAACTCCAGGATCGGCTCCGGCAACCACAGCTGACGGCGGATGAAGACCACGAGCGTGCCGATGCCGATGACCAGCGGAAGGGCGACCTGCGGGCTGGTCCAGCTGGCGTTGCCGGCGGCACCGAGACCGAAGAGCAGCCCACCGAAGCCGATCGAGGACAGGACGATCGAGGCGATGTCGAGACGCGGGTGGGTCCGCTCGGTGACGTTGCGCAGGATGACGTAGGCCACGGCCAGGTCGATGACCGCGAAGGGCAGCATCATCCAGAACAGCACGTGCCAGTCGACGTGGTCGACGATCCAGCCCGACAGGCTCGGCCCGATCGCGGGCGCGAAGGCGATGACCAGCCCGAAGGTGCCCATCGCCTGACCCCGCTTGCCCAGCGGGAAGATCGCGAAGAGGATCGTCTGCATCAGCGGGATGACGATGCCCGCGCCGCTCGCCTGGATGATCCGTCCGACGAGGAGCACGGGGAAGGTCGGGGCGATCGCGCAGGCGAGGGTCCCCGCGATGAAGAGCCCCATGGCCGTGAAGAAGAGCGCGCGCGTCGTGAACTTGTTGATGAGGAACGCGGTGACCGGGATCATGATCCCGTTGACGAGCATGAAGATCGTCGTCAGCCACTGGGCCGTGCTCGCGGTGATCCCGAAGTCCGCCATGAACGCCGGCAGCGCCGTGTTCAGCAGGGTCTGGTTGAGGATCATCACGAAGGCACCGGACACGAGCACCGCCAGCACCACGTTGCGGTTGACCGGCCGGGCAGGGTCCTCCTTGGCCGCGGCGCTCGGCGGGACGGCAGGGGCGGAGCGGGTGGCGTCCTTCGTCACGCGGGGCGCTCTCCTTCGGCGGGTCGTGCGCTGGCCCCGTCGGCACCCACGCCGTGCTGGAGCAGGTCGAAGCCGGCGGCGATGAGGTCGGTGGGCGACTGGGAGTCGTCGACCGTCCAGCGGCGGACGGCCACGCGCACGATCCCCAGCGCGAGTGCGGCGAGCGTCGCGGGACGCAGGTCGTCGGGTGCCAGCCCGGTGCGCTCGGCGACGCCCTCGGCGAAGGCCCGCTCGACCGTCGCGAACTGCGCCAGCTGGCGGGCGAGGAGGGCGGGATCGGACTGGATGAGGCGCTGGCGCTGCAGCATCTGCTCGCGGCCCGACTCCATGCCGGCGACGAGGTCACTGTCGATGACGGCGGCACGAAGGGAGTCGATCGGCGCCTCGTCGTGGGGTCGGCCGATGATCGCCTCACGCAGCTGCGCGCCCACGGCCGCGCCGTCGGTGACGAGCGCGTCCTCCTTGCAGGCGAAGTAGTTGAAGAAGGTCCGCGGCGCGATGTCGGCGGCCTCACTGATCCGGGCGACCGTCAGGGCGTCGACGCCCGACTCCAGGGAAAGCGCGAGCGCGGCGTCACGGATGGCGCTGCGGGTCTCGGCCTTCTTGCGCTCGCGGCGGCCCTGCTGGTGGGCGGGTGGCGGGGTCTCGTCAGGCACGTCGACCCACGATACGCGCCTTTTTGCAGTCAGTGCAAAAAGGCGCGTATCCGTCGTCCGGGCTGCCGCCTTCCCCTGGGGTCGTGCGACGTCCGGGCTACCCCTCCACGAGCCGGTAGTCACCCGCCCGGGCGAGCGTCTCGGCGATCAGGTCCCGGTCGGGGACCACGTCGTCCGTGTGCTTGATCCACAAGCGCGTCGGCTCGCCCGCCACGATCTCGAAGGTCGCCTGACCCAGGCCGTTCTCGGCGAAGATGTCGAACAGCGCTTGCAACGCCTTCTTGGTGTCGGCGTCGTCGTGGACGCCGTCCACCAGGAAGCGGGTCGAGACGATCCTCGTCACGCGTGATCAGATCCTTCCGTTGAACGCCTGCAGGGCGGAGTCCTCTCTGGTCCCGCCACGACCGTCACCGTACTCCGCGAAGTCGTGGACCCACATGATGCGCGAGACCCACTTCACGTGCTTGTAGCCGTGGTTGGACTCGACCCGCATGCGCGCGGGCGCGCCCAGGTGGTCCTCGAGCGGGAGGCCGTTGCGCTCGTAGGCGAGGATCGACTCCTCCTCCGCCATCGTCTCGAGGTCGATGGCCGCGTAGAAGGGCTCCCGCGGGCGGTTGTCGTACATCTTCTGCGCCAGGCCGTAGGACTCGGCGAGGAGGTAGCGGGCCCCCTCGGGACGCGGACCGAGCTGCTCCATCAGGTCGGTGAGGCGCACACCGGTCCAGCGGGAGGTCGCCGACCAGCCCTGCATGCAGGTGTGCGTGGCGATGTAGGAGTGCCGGGGCAGGGCCTTGAGGTCGGCGACGGTCAGCACCTTCTCGACGTCGTTGATGTCGTCACGGAGCGTGATCGTCAGCCCCTCCCAATCGTTGTCCCGGGCCTCGATCCACGCGGCCGACTCCTCCTGCGTCGGCGGGAGGCCGTTGGTCCAGTGGAACTCGGAGATGTCGTCGTCGGTGTAGGCCTTCTTCCGCGCACCGAGCGGCCGCATGCGATTGAGGAAGAGCTTGCGGCCGACCTCGGTGACCCCGGCGGTGAACTTCTGCGCACGGACCCGGTCGGCCAGCGACCAGTAGGACAACGCGATCCAGAAGATCGCGACCGCGACGATGGTGGCGATCATGATGACGAGGGCCTGCGCGGCCCGGGCCGTCGTGACCTCACCTCCGCCGAAGACCATGTTGATCATGTTGTGCTCGCGGTTGACGAGGAAGACGAGCGACACGTGCATCACGATGAAGCCCGAGAAGATGACCAACCCGATGAAGTGCAGGGAACGCGCGCCCTGGTGACCGCCCCACATCTTGACGAACCACGGGTGGCGGGAGCGGATCGCCGGTGACATCGCGATGCCGGTGAGCATCTGGAAGGGGGCCAGCACGAAGATCACGAAGGTGTAGCCCAGCATCTGCAGCGAGTCGTAGGGCGTGAAGTGGCTGATGTCCGGAGCCGTGAAGTTCAGGTACATCAGCAGCGAGTCCCAGGCCTCGGGGAAGACCTCCCACGAGGTCGGCACGATGCGCCGCCACAGCCCCGTGGCGAAGAGCAGGGCGATGTAGACGACTCCGTTGAGCACCCAGAACATCACCGACAGCCCGTGCCAGTGACGGCCCAGGCCGATGTTCTCCCGGCCCGGCAGCGAGAGCAGCGGGTGCACGGACTTCTCGTCCATGAGGGAGGTGTAGACCCCCTCCTCCTTGGGCAGCTCACGCTTGGTGAACTTCAACCACTCCGTGCCGGGCGCGCAGTCCTTGCGCCACCACAACCGGGGCAGCGAGGACAGCATCTCGATGCCCGATCGGATGAGCATGCCCATCAGGATGAAATTGAGGAGGTGCTGCGCCCGCAGCCACAGGGGGAAATCCACATCCATTGCCTTGCTCCACTTTCTCGGTGTGCCATGACGTCCGCGCTGTGTGGGGACGTTCGGGGACTGCTTGTCTGCTCGCGCCGGTGGTCAGTCGCCAGCGGCCTCCCCCTTCGCGGTGGCTGCCGGGCGGGCACCTACCGTCGGCGAGCCCAGCGCCCTGCCGGGGCGATCGAGGAAGTGGAAGATCGTCCAGTAGAGGACGCCGATCATCACGCCGCCGCCGACGATGTTGCCGAGGGTGACCGGCAGCAGGTTGTCGACGAGGAAGTTGGTCCAGGTCAGGTCGCCGTAGGCGCTCGCGTCCAGGCCCGAGGCGGCCCAGAACTCCTGGCCTGCGGTGGAGCGCACGAGGATGCCGAGCGGGATCATGAACATGTTGGCGACCGAGTGCTCGAACCCGGTGGCGACGAAGAGGGCGATCGGCATCGTCACCGCGACCACCTTGTCCACGGTGGTCCGCCCGCTGTAGGCCGCCCAGATCGCCAGGCAGACCATGAGGTTGCACAGGACCCCGAGCACGAACGCGGTGAGGAAGTCGTGGTGGACCTTCTTCAGCGCGACGTCCAGGACCACCGCGCCCCACTGACCCTCCGCCTGCTCCCAGACCCGACCGAGGTGGATCAGCACGACGATGGTCAGGGCCCCGATGAAGTTGCCGACGAAGACGACGACCCAGTTGCGCAGGAGCTGCCACGTGGTGATGCGTCCGCTCGCCCGGGCCGTGAGGGTCAGGGTCGAGGAGGTGAACAGCTCCGCGCCGGTGAGCACGACGAGCGCCAGTCCGGTGGCGAAGACGAGGCCACCCATGACCTTGGCGACCCCGAACGGCAGCTGCTCCGCACCCACCTGGCTCGTGGTGAAGAAGACGAAGCCGAGCGCGATGTAGCCACCTGCGGTGAGCGCGAGGAGGAAGGACTTCAGCTGGTTGCTCGTGGCCTTGCCGAAGGCGGCGTCCTCCGCGGCCCGGGCCATCTGGGAGGGGGTGAGGATCGCGCCGCTGCTCCCCGCCGGCGCCGTCCCTGCGGACACGTCGGCGTGGTCAGGCACCGGACTCGAACTCCTCGATCTCGCGGACCTTCGGCCCGTAGAAGCCGGACGGGTCGTGGCGCAGGTCGAGCCACAGGTCAACGAGCGCGCGTGCGTGGGCCGGGGCGATGACGTTCTGCCCCATGCACAGGATCTGGGCGTCGTAGTTCTCCACGGCCCCGCGCACCGTCACCAGGTCGTGCGCGGTCGCGGCCCGCGCGCCGGTGACCTTGGTCGCCGCGATCGCGGTACCGACCCCGGTCCCGCACACGAGGACGGCGCGGTCGGCGCTCCCTTCGACGACCTGCTGCGCGGCGGCGACGGAGACGGCCGGATAGGTGATGTCCGGGCTGGAGATGTCGACGACCTCACTGACCCGGTCGTCCTTCTCGAGCAGGTCCTTGATCTCGTCCTTGAGGGCCACACCGTTGCTGGGTGCACCGACCACGATCCGCATGACTGGCAGCTCCTTCATCGTCCACACTGATTTTCCACTACAAAGCATAGTAGAAATTCGAGCACCCATCGGACCGGGGTGGGCCGACGCTCCGCCGCCGCGCAGCACGTGCTCTCGCGCCGGGGGGTGACCGCGGCGCGTGACGCTGTGTCGCACAATGGGAGCGATGCCTGCGTCAGAGATCTGGTACGTCAGCTACGGCTCCAACATGTCCCGCCGTCGCCTCGGTTGCTACATCGAAGGGGGCCGCCCACCCGGCTCCGCGGTGACCTACGGCGGCGCCCGCGACGCGACCATGCCGGTCGCCGACCTGCCGGTCACCCTCCCCGGGAGCCTGTACTTCGCGGGTGAGTCGACCACCTGGGGTGGCGGAGTGGCCTTCTACGACCACGACGCACCGAGCGGGACGCCGGCGCGCGCCTACCGGATCACCGTCGGTCAGTTCGTCGACCTGGCGAACCAGGAGATGCACCGCATCCCCGACCCGGACGACCCGCTCGAGGAGGTGCTCCTCGCGGGCCTGCCGGACGCGCGTCACCGTGCCGGCCCCGGGCACTACGAGACGCTCATCGAGGTGGGTCGTCACGAGGACCTACCGATGCTGACCTTCACCGCCCCCCACGGCCTGGACGCGGTGCCGCACACGCGGCCCGAGCCGGCGTACCTCGCCATGCTCGCGGAGGGCCTGCGCGAGGCGCACGGCTGGGACGAGGCGCAGGTGAGCGACTACTTCGCCTCCGTGGTCGGTCACGAGGACCTGCGGGTCGGCACGCCCGTGTGACGGTGCGGACGACGGCGAAGGGGGGTGCCCCCTTTGCCCTCACTCCGAGAGCTGCATCGCCAGGGCCGCAAGGGAGCGCCCCGCTCCCGCATAGATGTTCAGCACCGCGTGCACGCCCCCCTCGGAGAGGTGGGCGACCTGGTCCGGGTGCTGCGCCACCGCGACGATGCGACCGTCGAAGCCCGCGTCGCGGAGCTGGTCGAGCGCGAACGCGTTCGAGTCGTGGAAGGCCATCGCCAGCACGACGGTGGTGACGAAGCCACCGGAGACCAGGCGGGTCCAGAACTCCAGATCGGTCGCATCCCCCTCGAGCACGTTGAGCCCGTCCTCCTCCAGCCGGGTGATCACCGCGTGGTCGTTGTCGATGCCCAGGACCGACATCTGCCCCTCGTGCGTCAGCCGCTCGTAGGCGGCCCTGCCCACTCGCCCCATCCCGAGCACGACGACGTCGGAGCCGCTCGTGTCGATCGGACGGTCGGAGTGGCGCAGCCTCGCCGGGTCCTGGGCCGGGAGCACCTCGCTCAGCACGGAGGTGAGCCGCAGCCCGTGGGCGTTGAGCAACGAGGAGACGACCATGCTCACCGCGACGGCGAAGGCCACGACGGTCAGCCAGCGCTCGGGCATCAGGCCGCTGGTGACCCCGACCGCGGTGACGATGATGGAGAACTCGGAGAAGTTGCTGAGCACCAGTCCCATCCGAATCGTGGTCCGGTTGCGCAGACCGAAGGCCCGACCCAGGACCACGAAGCCGATGAACGTCAACGGCAGCAGCACGAGGCAGAGGACCACCGCCAGGGTCGCGTCGGCCCAGGTCGGTGACGAGCCCATTCCGATCGTGAGGAAGAACCCGACGAGGAAAAGCTCCTTGACGCTGAAGAGGGCCTTCGACATCTCGAGGGCGCGAGGGTGGCTCGCGAAGAGCACACCCATCACCAGCGCACCGAGATCGCCCTTGATGCCCACGGCCTCGAACGCGAAGTACCCGGGGCCGAGCGCCATGGCGACACCGAAGAGCACGACGAGCTCGTCGTGTCCGATGCGGTCCAGGACGTGCCGCAGCAGCCACGCCAGGGGCAGGATGAGCACCAGGGCGAGGGCCCACGGGCTCAGTGGGTCGCCACCCGTCGCGGTGATGAACGCCACCGCCGTCAGGTCCTGGAACACCAGGATCGCGATCGCCGTCTGCCCGTAGAAGGAGCCGTCGTCCGAGCGTTCCTCCAGGACCTTCATGCACAGCACGGTGGACGAGAAGGACAGGGCGAAGCCCATCAGCACCAGGGTGCGCCATCCGTCGACAGCGGCTAGCCCCATGGCGCCCGCCGCCCCGACCACACCGGCACCCACGAGCACGCTGAACGCCAGATGCAGGGACGCGGTCCCGTACGCCTCGGGGCGCAGCAGGGAGCGCACGTCGAACTTCAGCCCGATGGTGAACAGCAGGAGCGTGACACCGACCGCGGCCAGCTCCTCCAGCCCGGGGAAGGGTTCGATGTGCACGCCACCGAGCACGAAACCTGCCACCAGGAAGCCGACCAGCGCCGGCACGCGCATGACGTGCGCGACCGTGCCGAACGCTGCGGCAGCGATCAGTGTCAGCGCGATGTCGTTCACGGCGGCCTTCCCACGGTCCCGGGACGACCCTATCCACTGCAGGCGGTGGGCACGGGGAGCGCCGCACGCCGCCACCCCACGTCTCGCCGGCTCGCCCCCTCCCCGCGGACCCCTCTGGGCAGTACGGTGCCATGGTGAGGACGTCACCACAGCCGACGACCACGGGCACCAGCGTCGACCGCGCCGAGGGAGACCGGATCCGGCGCCGGGTGAAGTTGCTCGTCGGCATCACCTCCCGGGTCGGCGAGTACCGCGACGGCCTGGAGCTCGCCGCCGACCGCCTCA